>BJFV01000023.1 GCA_014190055.1 Actinomycetes bacterium | reverse complement strand
CGGAGCGCAATCATCACTGGTGGCATTCTGGGTTTGTTTTTTACTGCGGCAAGTCGTTACACATGGCGTCTTGTTCGTGAGCAACTTCGCCGACCATCTGAACTAACTGCCAAGAAGATTCTGATCTATGGCGCTGGTGAAGGTGGCATCCAAATTGTCAACACGATGTTGCGCAACCCCAACTCGAGTTATCTGCCTGTCGGTTTTCTAGATGACAACTCCTCAACTCATCGACTGAGTATCTCTGGCGTGCCTGTGCTTGGTGGACGCGAATCAATGCAAAAAGCAGCCAGCCGCACAGGTGCAAACACTTTGTTGATTGCTATTCCTTCGGCAGAATCTGGCGTAGTTAGTGAAATCGCCGAACTCGCCCGACTTGCAAAACTCGAAGTCAAAATTTTGCCGGCAGTTCAAAATCTTGACGAGCGCCCAGTGGACACTAGCGATATTCGCGACTTAACAGACGAAGACCTCTTAGGTCGACGAAGAGTGAAAATCAACTTAGATGAAATTTCTGAATACTTAGTAAATCGACGTGTGCTAGTCACTGGCGCCGGAGGCAGCATCGGTAGCGAGCTCTGTCGACAACTGGTCAGGTTTAATCCTGCAGAGATCATCATGCTTGATCGCGACGAAAGCGCATTACATGAAGTGCAACTTTCAATTTATGGTCGGGCACTTCTCGACACACCGCAGACCGTTTTGGCTGACTTGCGCGATGAAACTGCAATAAATGCAATTTTTGAAACACGCAAACCTCAAGTTGTTTTTCACGCAGCAGCACTCAAACACTTGCCGTTACTTGAGCGATACCCAAACGAGGCATACCAAACAAATGTGCTCGGCACCCTAAAAATGCTTAAGGCGGCACGTCGTGCTGGTGTCGAAGTCTTCATAAATATCTCTACCGACAAAGCGGCTAACCCAATCAGTGTTTTGGGTTACTCAAAACGAATTGCCGAACGTTTAACAGCTGATTTTGCCTACGGGTCTGGTGCAGGAAAATATATTTCGGTTCGCTTCGGCAACGTTCTGGGATCACGCGGAAGTGTGTTGATGTCATTTCGAGATCAAATTGCCAAAGGTGGGCCAGTAACAGTCACGCATCGGGGTGTAACGCGCTACTTCATGACTATTTCTGAGGCTGTACAACTAGTTATCCAAGCAGGAGCGATCGGCGCAACTGGTGAAATTTTGGTACTCGACATGGGTAAACCGGTGAATATTTACGAAGTTGCCGAACAGCTTGTGCGCAACAGTTCAAAGCAAATAAAAATCGAGGTTGTTGGCTTACGTGTCGGCGAAAAAGTTCATGAAGAACTGTTTGGCACTGGCGAAATCGATGAACGACCTCGCCACCCGCTTATTTCACATGTGCCAGCAAAATCAATTGATCAAAACAGTCTTGTCGCGTCGACTAGTGATGCTCGTGAATACATGATTCGACTGCTTGAAGAGCAGTAAAAGCTAATTGACCTTTACTGCCTCGCGAAATTCATTCTTGCTTCCAGCCATTGAGGCAACAAGTAGCAACCACAAGAAATGATTGCCGACAATAAAACTTTCTTGCGTTGATGCAGCAATTACAAACCATGTTGCGGCAAAAGCCCATTGACCAGCAGTCTGGGTAAAGACGCGCTCGAGTTGTCGAGCCCCACTCCACAAAATTGCCAAAACCAAAAGTCCTGCGCCAATCACTCCGCCACCAAGCAAGACGTCCATTACCCCACTATGTGACCATGTTGTACTTGTCAGTGCCCACCAATAATCACGCTCATGAAAAAAATTGGGGGTTTGCCAAGCCGAGAACCAACCCCAACCAAACAGCGGCTTATCTAAAAACCCCGACCAACTAAATCGCCAAAGCGTGGTTCGTCCATTGAAGTCAATGTTGCTTTTAAAGACCCGCGAAAGAATCTCTTGAAATCGAAAGGAGAACCAAGTCAACAAAATTAAGGTCAACAAAAACCCCGGGTAAACGTATTGACGAAGTTGATCGGCAGAAAAATCTCGGCGAGATCGAACCCAACGAATTGTCGTCCAAAACGCCCAGACAAAAATAAACACAGCAATTGCTCCAAGCGAAGTAGATGACTTGCTGCGAATCAAAAGACCAAAATTCAACAAGATCACATCAAACAACACCAGCACCACGACACCCCAATACTTTGGGCGTCGAACAATCAAGATCCAGGTAAGTGCTCCTGCGGCAAGAAGACCTAGCGCAGCTGGTGGTGCAAGCGAGTTGCGGTTGAAATAAATGCCAATCCAGTAGTTTTCATCAAAATTGACAGCACCTGTCCAATTATTCCGCACTGCATACCAAGACACAATCAGCCCAGGTTGCATTGCCACCAAGAACAGAGTGAGTTGTTCAAGCAAAGTGAAACTTCGTGCTAAATACAGACCTGCCAAACAGGTGACAGTCAAAGTGAAGGATTCAACAAGTGAATAGCTGCTAAAAGTTGACCAAAAAGTCGACAAAAACATCCATCCACAAAACGCGAGCAAAACGCCGACTGGGCCTCTTAATAAACTCTGCGGAATGCCACGACGAAACAACAGAACGACTGCAGGAACCTGAACCAACAAATACGTTGCAAACTTGGTTGAGCTGATGATTTCACCATTTATTTGGCCACTTGCTTCCCAAATTTTCAGTACAGGACCTTGAGTCAGCAAACTAAGCAAAATCACTACATAGAAATATTCAAGCCATTTCAAAATCTGACTGGGCTTGGCAACGAGAGTTTGCACTGCAGAATAATCTACCTGAGCCCTTATCGGCACAATAGAAGGCTTCGCAAGCAGGGTTAACAACTTCGGTAGAATGCAAGTGTGACAACGACAAGCAATGAAGAGTATGACCTCTTAATCTCTGAGCTTTTTGCCGAAGCCCATGGCTTGCGAATGAAATATGAAGAATTCAGTCAATATACAGAAGCCAAAATTGCTGAGTTTGTTCTTGAACGCAAGCCAATGGCAATGCAAGTCGAACAACTATCGCGCGATTTGGCGGTTACAAATGCGCAACGCGCTCAGATTCATGCAGATCTAGTCGAACTTACGGCGCGAATCGACAAACTCACCGCCCAACGCGACGCTTCTCGCGCCAGAGTAAAGGCTCTCGAGTCGTCTCGGTCATATCGACTTGCAAGAAAAGCTCGACGATTAATACCCAAATTCTTACAAGGCAAATAATTTAATGGCCGTTCGGCAATATCCGGTGATAATCACCGTGCGTGATCGTCTTTCATGTCTGCAGCAACTCTTAAAGTGGCTTGAAAATATGGGCCAAAACGAAATTTGGTTGTGCGATAACGACAGCACATACCCACCACTTGTCGAGTTTTTAAAAAACACCAAGCACAATGTGGTTTACAACAAATTCAATTTGGGACACAGAGCACCGTGGCTAAGCGGGCTCGTACCACAGCTAGGAAATGAGAGATACTTCATAATTTCAGATCCTGATGTTGTTCCAGATGCGAATACACCGAGTGATGTGTTTGAAGTATTCGAACATATGTTGCATTCAAATCCAACTATCGACAAAGTGGGTTTCTCGCTTCGAATTGATGACTTGCCCGATCACTTCACCCACAAGTCTGACGTCATCACTTGGGAGACCCAATTTTGGCAAAATGTCTATTGGCCGGGCTTTTACAAGGCACCGATCGACACAACTTTCGCAATGTATCGACCTGGTGGTGGACACCAGAACGGCAACTCACTGCGAAGTGGTCCCCCGTACTCGGCAAGACATTTGCCGTGGTACCAAGATTTTGCCAATCTCTCAGAAGAAGACAGCTACTACATTCAGCACAGCGATCACCTGATTACAAATTGGAACTCTGACAAACTGCCTGCCACTGTGCAAGCACAACTTGCAAAGCTTCGTGCCCAACAAAGTGCTACTAACTGAATCGCGCCATGACAACTAGCGCAATTTCAGTCAGTTCTCTGTCTAAAAATTTTCGGTTGTATCACGAGCGCAACCGCTACATCAAGGCAGCGTTGCTCCGTGGACGGCGTGCAAAGTATGAAGAGTTCTGGGCCCTAAAAGACGTTTCGTTTGACGTAGCTCACGGTGCAACTCTTGGGATTATCGGCTCGAACGGTTCAGGCAAAACGACGATGCTCAAATGCCTAACCGGAATTTACACACCAGAAAAAGGTGCAATAAAAATCGACGGTAAGTTGGCGGCTTTACTCGAACTTGGTGCGGGCTTTCACCCAGAACTCACTGGTGCTGAAAATATCTTTCTCAACGGCTCAATTCTTGGCATGTCAAAACGAGATGTGCAAAACAAGTTTGCGAGCATTGTTGAGTTTGCCGGCCTCGAAAAATTCATTGACACGCCAGTCAAGAATTTTTCGTCTGGAATGGTGGTCAGACTCGGTTTTTCAATCGCATCACACGTCGAACCTGAAATTTTATTGATTGACGAGATCTTGTCGGTGGGTGACCAAGATTTTCAACGGAAAAGCAGTGAAAAGATAGAAGAGTTCAGACGTGAAGGTCGCACAATTGTCGTCGTAAGCCACAGCCTCGGGCTGGTTCAACAACTTTGCAAAGAAGTGATCTGGCTTGATAAAGGCCAAATTCGCCAATCGGGACCTGCTGCCGAAGTGATCGCGGCATACACAGGAGGTAGCTATCAGCCGCAGACCGAGCGTGATGAGTCATCGCGTAATCGCTGGGGCACAGGAGATGCAAGAATCAACTCGATTGAGTTGCTCAATCATGACGGAACGGTCGCTCAAGTAATTGAATCAAACGCTGGTGCGCAGATTCGGTTTCAGATTTCTGCGCACACTCGAATTGAATCGCCGATTTTGCGTGTTCAGATAACCCGACTCAACGGAGACATAGTTTGGGCAACCTCGACACAGCGCGGCACAAATACGATGCGCGTTCTCGACGGCCCAGCAACTGCAACATTAAATATCGAGTCGACCAAACTGCTTGAAGGCACGTACTTCGTTTCAGCCGCGATAACTGACTCAACAGGAACCACTGAATTTGACCATTGCGAAAACTGGCTGAGATTCAATGTGCACAAGACAAATGTCTTCGATGAAGGCATAGTCGCAATCAACTCAACTTGGAGTCTCGAGCGACACCACCGCTGAATTAATTTAAAGCTCTTCGGCTAGCCGTCGCTTCAACTTGTTGAACGTTGCAAGACCAATGATCAGTGAGATCGTAGCTGCCACAACCAAGGCGCCAATGTCTTGAAGTTTTGGCGCTGTGCCGTGATAAGTCGTTGCGCGAAACGCCCGAATGAAAACTGCTGTCGGGTTCCAATGCAAAATATCTTCGACAGCCGCCGGAACTTTTCCGTCAATTATTTTGGGGTCGTAGATAACTGGAGTAGCAAAAAACCAGAGTTGATTGATAATCGTCCACAAATATGGCAAATCACGAAAAAACACTGCACTGACGCTCAGCACGAGCGCAATTCCGCCAGCAAAACAGGCCATTAGAACCATCAGTAGCAAAGTCATTGGTAGCCAAGGGAGAATCGCACTGCCAGCGATCAATAAAACTAAACAGACCAAACTCATCTCGATCGAGAATTGAACGAAGCAGAATAAAACTTGCGACAAAACAAGACTTTCTCGGGCAAATGCAACTTTGCGCACCAAATTGGTGTTGCTCAAGATCGATTGCAAACCGACGCTGCAAATAAGCGCGAAAAATCCCCACGGAATAATGCCGGTGAGAAGATACAGACCATATGTCGTAATACCAGATGGGTCACCGACCGGTGCTTTAGCACCAAACAACAATCCAAATACAAACGTATAGATCGCCATTTGTGCTAAAGGATTGAGAAGCGACCACGACCAGCCGAGCACAGATCGGCGATATTTGCTACGTAGTTCACGCAGAGTCAAGTTCCACAACAAGTTGCGTGAGGCAGCAATCTCTCTAATCTGTTGCATTGATCTCCAAGTTACCATTGCGACATTGAGATAGGCTTAAGTCAACTCGCTTATGGATAGCAATTCTCCAGTATCTCCAGAAACTTTGCAATCAGATCTGGCTCTAGAACTAGAACAACTAAAACACGAGTTGCAAATTGCTGAAGGCAAGATAATGCAGCTTGAACTTGCGCTCTTGCAGTCTCGAGATTTTGCAATCGGCGCCGCTGCCGAAGCTGGTGAAGCGCCTGCATATCGGGCTCGGTATGTCGAATCTGAGCGAAAGCTTGGCGACGCAAATGAACACATCAAAAGCCATCTGGCACATATCGCTCGACTTGAACAAGCACTTGCTGACTTGTTGAAATTTGAGAAAATCAACAAAGATTTACGCACTCAAATCGAAACTCTTCATAATTCTGCAACATGGCGCATCGGTAGAAAAGTCATGTTGCCAATACGAATCATCAAACGCATCGTGAAATAGCGCCGATGCGGCCGCAGTTCAGCATCATCACGCCAGTTTTTAATCCGCCGCATGAGGCATTTGAACAATGCATAAAGTCTGTCTACGCACAAAAAATTACCGATTGGCAATGGTGCCTAGTTGATGACAAATCAACAGACAGTTATGTTGCCAAGCGTCTAAAAGAACTTCAAGTACTAGATAGCCGAATCATTGTCTATTTTCGCTCAGAAAATGGCGGAATTGTCGATGCAAGCAATGATGCGCTTTCGCTGGCGACGGGTGAATTTGTTGTTCTGCTTGACAACGACGACGAACTGCATACCGATGCGTTGGCCGAAGTCGCCTCACGAATTGAACTTGACCCAGAAATTGACTACATCTATACCGATGAAGACAAAATAACTGTGGATGGCAAACATTATGACGAGTTCAAAAAACCTAAGTGGTCGCCTGAAAGACTGCTTGCCCATAACTACTGCTCTCATCTTTCAGTAATCCGCCGCGAATTGGTAAACGCCGTAGGTCGTTTTCGACGAGGGTTCGAGGGTTCGCAAGACTACGACTTGATTCTGCGCATCGTTGAAAAGACCTCGAGAATTGCCCATATTCCAAAGGTGCTCTACCACTGGCGATCAGTGCCAGGTTCAGTTTCAATCGCGGCAGATGAAAAACCATATGCATTCATTAGCGCTACAAAAGCAATTTCTGAGCATCTGTCGAGAAAAAACATCGATGCTGAGGTCGAAGAAGTAACGCCGTACGCATTATCGAGAGTAAAACGCCGACTCAAACAATCTCCAAAGATCGGCATCGTGATTCCGACGTGTGGAACCACGAAGTCTTTGTTCGGGGTCGATACGTGTTTAGTTCTCAATACCGTTGAAAGCATCGAACGCAAGACCAACTACAAAAACTTCGAAATTATTGTCGTCGCAGATGCGCACACGCCAGCAAATGTGCTCTCTGAACTTCAACGGATTAGCCCTACAAATTTGAAGATTGTTAACTATGAAAAAGAATTCAACTTTTCAGATAAATGCAATGTTGGTGTCGTCAACTCTGATGCACCGTTTATTGTTCTGCTTAACGACGACACTGAAGTAATCAGCGAAGATTGGCTCGAAGTGATGCTGGGATATATGCAAGAACCAGATGTTGCTGCGGTCGGCCCGATGTTGTTGCTTGAAGACGGTCGAATTCAAAGTGCTGGTCATTCACACACGCCGTATCCGCACAACTTTTATAACGGTAGATCAATCAACGAGCTTGGCGAACTTGGCATTCTTAAGGTGGCACGAGAATGCACCGGCGTCACCGGCGCATGCATGATGGTGCGGCGAAACGCTTACTTTGAAGTCGGAGGTCTCAGTAAGTCGTTTCCACTTTCATTCAACGACGTAGATTTATCCTTTAAATTTTTGGATCGCGGGTATCGAATTATCTGGACACCTTTTGCTCGTCTCTTTCACTTTGAAACTGCGACAAGACCGAATGTTTCAACACCACAAGAAGTTGAACTGATTACGAATCGCTGGGGTAACAGAATTTATAACGACGAGTACTGTCGCATCGAATAAATCTTGTGGGCGAGGGGGGACTTGAACCCCCACGTCCTTGCGAACACTGGCACCTGAAGCCAGCGCGTCTGCCATTTCGCCACTCGCCCGAATGGACTACTGACGCTAACAGTTATGCATAGATGTGGGGCGTAGAATTGGTGCATGTTTGCGCGTGCATACGGCTCTGCAATCAGGCCAATAAACCTCGGGCGCGAACTACTTGGGTTGATCGATTCGATGGATAAATCAGGCCAAATCAACCCAGATTTTGTTGTCAATTTAAACGCAACAGACTATGCAGCTTTTGCCGATATTGAAAAACATCTGACACGCGAACTTGCAGAAGCGGCGACACAGTTCGCTGAAAAAAACGATTTGAAGCATTCAGCACCAATATCTGTGATTTTGAGAGTTGACGATGCGATCAAAGTCGGAGACTTTTCGATAATCAATGAGAGTCAACCCGAACGCACGAGTGATGTGCTCGCTACTCAAAAGAACTCGATTGCCACGCAGCCTGTGGTGGCCACAGCACCTCTGATTGAGGCTGTGTTGGTCATGCAAAATGGTGAGCGAATCGTCTTGGAAACCGACTCGCTAAAAATCGGCCGCCAAGCCACTTGTCGAATCGTGTTCAACGACAGCAATGTCAGCCGTGAACACGCTCAAATGCGTCGAACCGCCGATGGCTGGAAGCTTTTGGATCTTGGCAGCACCAATGGCACAAAAATCAACGGGGTAAAAATCACCGAAGAGCAATTGCTTGTAAACGGAGACGAACTCAGTTTCGGTACATCAAGTGCGAAGTTTGAGATTTCGTGAGCATTAATCAAGATAAGAATCGGTTCAACTGATGTTGGTTAAATGGGGTGCATCAAGCGACACCGGCACTTTGCGAGTGCAAAATGAGGATTCTTTTCTTGCCCAAGAGAAGATTTTCGTGGTCGCAGACGGCATGGGCGGGCATAATGCGGGCGAAGTCGCGAGCGCCATGGCTATCAAAATGTTGGCAGAAGCACAAACGAACGGAATTGCTGATGCAAGTCAGCTTGCAAAAGTAATCGAACAGATTAACCATTCAATTTTTCAGGCTGCAGCCAATCAAACTGATCAGCGTGGCATGGGCACAACACTTGCTGTATTGGCATTAACACCAAACGAAACAACGAACGAAGTTTCGGCTGCGGTTGCCAATATTGGTGACTCACGGACATACCTATTTCGCAATGACGAGTTTCGGCAAGTCAGTGTTGACCATTCGTACGTGCAAGACCTGGTCAGTGAAGGCTTGATCACGCGTGAAGAGGCGCGGACACATGCGCGACGCAACATCGTAACGAGGGCTCTGGGTATTGAACCAAGTGTTGCGGTCGACACCTGGACGCTTCCGCTGATAACTGGTGACAGATATATCTTGTGCAGTGACGGTTTAGTTGACGAAGTTACCGACGAAGCAATAGAAAAATGCGTTAAGCAAAAAATTGACCCACAAAAAGTTGCTGATCAACTTGTCTCGATTGCAAACGCCAACGGAGGACGTGACAACATCACCGTCATAGTTGTCGATGTGATTGCAGATGGTGCCAACTCAGCAGCAGCGTCTTCTGTAGTTACCACAACAGCAAGCAAAAAGAAGCCGCTAGTTAAAAAACTTGTGCTCAGCGGCGCAATTGCGATTACAGCCGTTGTCGCCATCGTGCTTTTGAGTTCTTATCTGCGCAGCGGATACTTTGTTGCCTACGAAAACTCAGATTCTGATGCTCGGGTACTGATTTATCGTGGTAAGAATTTTTTATGGGTGAACCCAACCATCGAAGCCGACAGCACGCTAACCCGTGAAGACTTAAGTCTCGGATTGGCACGCGAGATCATCGCGCGACCATCATTTTCATCAACTGCTGATGCTCGTGACTATGTAAATCAAATTCGCGACGTCGTAGAGCAAACGAAGCCATGAGTGATAACAGCCGAACCATAGTCAACGACCGATATGAAATCGGCAAACGCATCGGGCGTGGTGGCATGGCCGAGATTTTTCAGGCCAGAGATATTTTGCTCGACCGCCCTGTGGCGATGAAGGTATTGTTTCCGGAATTTGCAACTGACCCAGCATTCGTCGAACGCTTTAGGCGCGAGGCACAAGCAGCAGCGAACTTAAATCATCCAAATATTGTCGCTGTTTATGACTGGGGCAAAGTAAACAACACGTATTACATTGCGATGGAATACGTCAATGGTCGAACGTTGGCAGATATTTTGAAACAGAGCGGCACTCTTACGCCAATGCAAGTTTGTGACGTCATGAGCGAAGTTGCATCAGCTCTGATTTCGGCACATCAAAACGGTGTGATCCACCGTGATATCAAACCAGGAAACATCCTTGTGAGTACAACCGGTCAGGTAAAAGTTGCTGACTTTGGTATTGCGCGCGCGCTTGGTGCAGGAGTTGAGCAAGGGCTCACGCAAACCGGCGCTGTGATGGGCACAGCCACCTATTTCTCGCCCGAACAAGCGCAAGGTGTATCTACCGATCAGCGCAGCGACATTTATTCGCTCGGGGTCGTTATGTACGAAATGCTCAGTGGCGTTGCCCCCTTCACCGGTGAGAACGCCGTCGCGATTGCCTACAAGCAGGTACATGAACACGCCATGCCACTAGATCAACGCCTGGCATCTGTTCCGTCAGAAGTTGCAGCAATCGTTGCTAAGTGCATGGAAAAATCACCCGACGATAGATATTCGAGTGCCGAAGAAGTGCGTGACGAATTGCGTCGATTCGTCGAAGGTATGCCCGTCTTGGCGGTGTCTGCAAAGAAAGAAGCGGAACGCGCAACACAGGTGCTGCCACAAACAGATGTCAATGCAACGACTGTAATTAGTGCGCAAGACGCAGCGACTGAACTACTGCCAAAAATTTCGCCGACTGCAACTAAGCAAACTAACTATCCGCCATATGACGATAAGTCTCCGCAACGTACTGCAGTGTTTGTTTTTGGTGCATTGTTTGCCGCAATCATCTTGCTCGCAGGTGGCCTATTTCTCTATCAAACCCTCACCCGCAATTCGGCAAACGCGTCGATCACAGTGCCCGATGTACGAAATTTGACAGTCAAGCAAGCAAGTGAGCAGTTACTCGCATCTGGTTTCACGCCAATTCCTTATGCAGCGACCAAAGATGGCGTCGGAAACGACATTGTCTACGCGCAAGACCCCCCACCAAGTGTGCTCGCACGCTCGGGTGATCAAATCACAATCACATATAACCCCGCGAGCACACCAGTTGCCGTGCCGCTTGTACGCGGGTTAACAGTGAAAGAAGCGACTGCCCTGTTGGCGCCACTGGGGTTGACTCTTTCGATCAAAGAAGTAGTCAATGATCCGAAGATTCCAGAAAATCAGATTATGTCGCAAGATCCAAAAGTTGATACACAAGTGCGTTCTGGATCGACGATTGTTGTCATTGTTTCAGGCGGTCTGGGTCAAGCAACTGTGCCGAATGTTCAAGGGCAAGTAGCCAACGCTGCACAACAGTTGTTGCAGACTTCGCCATATAACTTTGTCGTGACTCTGGTTAACGAAGCGAGTTCAACGATCGAACAGGGTCGCGTAATTCGAACCGAGCCGGCAATCGGCGCCCAGAGCCCGGCAGGCTCGGCAATTACAGTGTTTGTTTCGTCTGGTGGTAACAAGGTGGCTGTACCGCAAGTAGAGGGCCAAACCGAAGTCGATGCGCGTGCACTACTTGCAACTGCTGGATTAACCCCAGATGTCAAATATCAAGACGTGCCCGCAAATGACGTCAACATTGGCAAAGTAATTACACAAGGCACTGACGCTGGCACACTGGTTGACCCTGGGTTCATTATTCGTTTGACAATTGGGCGCGCAGCAGCAGTTACGCCGTAATTTTATTTTTTACAGCGCTTAACAAAATTTCTAATTATCTTGTGGCCATGATTGGTCAACACACTTTCAGGATGAAACTGCACGCCTTCTATGTCTAACTCACGATGGCGAACACCCATGATGACGCCATCAGTTGTTGATGCGGTGACTGTCAGCGAGCTTGGTAGTGAACTCGGTTCAATAACAAGTGAGTGGTAACGGGTCGCACTAATCGGCGAATTGATATC
>BJFV01000022.1:10446-12215 GCA_014190055.1 Actinomycetes bacterium | reverse complement strand
CGGCCACACATAATGCCGCCAAAGCATTGTGTGCCATATGACGACCAGCGACTTGCATTTTCAACTCGACTTCTCCCCATGGCGAAGCGACATTCGCCGTCGCACAACCTCGATCGTCAATTGTGCACTTCACCATTCGAACATCTGCGTGTTCTGAGGCTCCGTAACTGAACACAGTTGCTTCAGTCGCATCGCGCATTGCCCAAACGCGTTCATCATCACGATTCAAAATCGCAATGCCCGTTTTTGGCAACGCTTCAATCAACTCGCGTTTCGCTTTTGCGACACCGTCAATCGACCCAACTCTTTCGGTGTGTGCCTTGGCCACAGCAGTGACGATGCCAATTTGTGGATGAGCCACCGCGCACAACTTGGCTATCTCGCCGAATCCGCGCATTCCCATTTCGAGCACAAGTGCTTGCGTCTCGTCGGGTGCATTCAGAATGGTCGTCGGCAAACCAAAATCGTTGTTAAACGAACGCTCATTGGCATGAGTTTTAAAAGCGACACTCAGTGCACTAGCAACTAGATCTTTAGTCGATGTTTTACCGACAGAACCAGTCACGCCAACAACTCGCTGACCTACATTCTGTTCCAGTTTTGCCCTACCCCATGCGCCAAGTGTCAACAACGCAACAACTGTCTCACTGACTCGAATGGCTGTGCGGCCTTGCGGTTCGCGTGAAGTCAAATAAGCGCCAGCACCGCGCTTGAGTGCATCGGCGATGAAATCGTGACCATCACGTTGATCAATAATCGGCACGAATAATTGACCAGGCAATATTGTTCGCGAATCAAATGAGACGCCGGACAAGTGGGCGTTTGAGCCGACTAATTCTCCGGCAACCGCGCGTGCAACATCTGCTGCCATGAAGCGCATACGGCTTTTATCCTAACTGCGAACTTGCGATACGACTGTTTAGCACCGTGATGCGAGTACCGTAAAGACGAATGATTAGCGAAAATCGCAAGTCAAAAACACGCGTCGTCGTTTTATTCGGTGGTGAATCTGCTGAGCACGATGTCAGTTGTGTGACTGCAGCCCATGTTCTGCGTGCTCTTGATCCACAAAAGTATGAAGTGTCGACTGTTGGCATCACTCGTGAAGGCAGGTGGGTTCAATCAGAGTTGCCGCAATCACAGAGTGTCAAAGCTCTAAGTGCGACAGGATCTGCAACAAGTTCAAACCTGGTTTTTGAAAAGACATCCAAAACAGAATCGCTAGTCGTTATTCCGTTATTGCACGGCCCGATGGGCGAAGACGGCACAGTGCAAGGTTTGCTCGAACTCGCGCATGTCGCATATGTAGGTTCAGGCGTTTTGGCTAGCGCAGTCGCTATGGACAAATCAGTCGCCAAACAAATCATGTCGGCAAACGGCATCGCCCAACAAAAGTTCTTGACTGTCAGAGATACCGACGACGCAAATTCAGCAATTGATCGTGCCATCAAAGAACTTGGTTTACCGATGTTCGTCAAACCAGCCAACATGGGCTCATCAATTGGTGTGAGCAAAGTCAAAACTCGACAAGAAGCAGACAAAGCATTAGCTAAGGCATTCGAATATGACGAATGGGTTCTCATCGAAGAAGCCATAACGGGTCGTGAAATAGAGGTTGCAGTTCTCGGCAATGAGTCACCTCGCGCATCAGTGCCGGGAGAAATCGTTCCGAGCCACGAGTTCTACGACTATGACGACAAATATGTTGGCGACGGTGCTCAGTTGCTAGTGCCGGCACCGCTTTCAGCTGCAGAGATTTCTGAAGTGCA
>BJFV01000022.1:0-9866 GCA_014190055.1 Actinomycetes bacterium | reverse complement strand
GTGATTCCGAACAAAGTGGCAACTTTGATTGGTGAATCCCCTGCTTGAACGATGTACTCCTGTTCGACGCCAATTGCTCCTGGCGGCAATGTAGTTGTCGTATTCGGCAAAGTTGTTTGCACCGGCGGAATCGTCGCAAAGTCGGTCGGACCAATCGGCACGACAGTTGTCGCGGTGCCTGATACATCTACACCACATGCACTCACCGCAAATGACGAGACGATTATTGCAATGCACGCGAATTGAAATTTACGACTCAGCATCACGCTCTATCGTAAACGATTTTTATTGCGATAGCTGATCACGCCCGTTTTGAGAAACAAATCAATTCAACGGCTTTGCAGAAGCGACAATTGGCGACGGCAAATCAGTATGGCCCATTAAATATTTGTCGACACCGGCCGCTGCTGCCCGCCCTTCGGCAATTGCCCAGACGATCAAACTCTGACCGCGACCCATGTCACCAGCAACGAATACACCGCTAACACTCGACATATATGAGTCGTTTCGCGCGACATTGCCACGTTCATCAAACTTGAGCCCGAGGCTCTCAATCCACGACGACTTTTCGGGGCCAACAAAACCAAGCGCCAATAAAACCAAGTCGGCTTTTAGTTCGCGTTGCGAACCTTCAACGGGCACAAAACTGCCGTTCTCAGATTTGACATCAGTAATTACCAAAGCGCGAACATTGCCGTGTTCGTCACCTACAAACTTTTCGGTTGAAACCGCGAACATTCGCTCACCGCCTTCTTCGTGAGCCGACGATGTTCTAAAAATGAAACTCCACTGAGGCCATGGGTTATTTTCTGCACGTGTCGCAGGCGGCTGCGGCAAAATCTCGAGTTGCGTTATTGATGCAGCACCCTGACGTATTGCGGTGCCTAAACAGTCGGCGCCAGTGTCGCCACCGCCAATTATCACTACATGTTTTCCTTTGGCTGAGATATTTGTTTCAAGAACGTCACCTTGTTGCACTTTGTTTGCAGGCGGCAGATACTCCATTGCTTGATGAATACCGTTGAGTTCACGACCTTGCACATTCAAATCGCGCCAGTTTGTTGCGCCACAAGCAAGAACCACTGCATCATGTGACGCCAGCAAAACATCGATATCAACGTTTTCGCCAACAGTTGCGTTTGTTCGAAAGATTGTTCCCTCAGCTGTCATTTGCTTGATACGTCGTTCGATATTGATCTTTTCCATCTTGAATTCCGGAATTCCATAGCGAAGCAAACCACCGATGCGGTCGGCACGCTCGAGAACCAAAACATCGTGACCCACTCGAGTCAACTGTTGCGCTGCAGCCAAACCCGCAGGACCTGAACCAATCACAACCACGCGCTTGCCAGTTTTCTGCGACGGCATCTGCGGCGTCACCCAACCTTCACGCCAGGCGCGATCGATGATTTCTACTTCAACTTGCTTAATCGTCACTGCGTCAGAGTTGATGCCGAGCACACACGCCGACTCGCACGGTGCCGGGCACAGTCGCCCAGTAAATTCTGGAAAATTATTTGTTGCGTGTAAACGCTCGATGGCATCGCGCCAGTTTCCGCGATACACGAGATCATTCCAATCTGGTATCAAGTTTCCGAGCGGACATCCGTTGTTGCAAAACGGAATTCCGCAGTCCATGCAGCGACCAGCCTGTCGCGTCAGCTCGTCAACAGGAAACGGTTCGTAAACCTCTTTCCAATCTTGTACTCGCACGGGTATTCGTCGTCGCTTTGGCGTCTGACGATCCCACTTCAAAAAACCGGTTGGCTCACCCATTTGCACCAACCTTTGCCCTCTTGCTCTGTTCGGCGATCACGCGCGCATAGTCACGCGGCAAAACTTTTCGAATTTTGGCAAATGACGTCTTCCAATCAGACAATATTTCTTGTGCACGCACAGAGTTGGTTAACGCGGCATGACGACTGATCATTGTCTTCAACCAAGTGACATCCTCTTTTTCAAGAGCAACAATGTCAACCAATTCGGTGTTAACTCTCGAACCAAATTCGCCATCGACGTCGTAGACAAATGAAATGCCACCAGACATTCCGGCTGCAAAGTTTCTGCCGGTAATGCCGAGCACGACAACCCTGCCACCTGTCATATATTCACAACCATGGTCACCGACACCTTCGACAACAGCAGTCACACCAGAATTGCGAACACAAAACCGCTCTCCGACTGTGCCCGAGATAAATATCTCACCACTAGTGGCGCCGTAACCAATCACGTTTCCTGCGATTACATTTTCGTGTGCGACAAACTTTGCTCGCTGATCGGGATGAAGAATAATCCGGCCACCAGATAGTCCTTTACCCAAGTAGTCATTCGAATCGCCTTCAAGCGTCATTTCGATGCCATGCGGCACGAAAGCACCAAAACTCTGACCAGCCGAACCAACAAACTTCAACCTGATCGTCGCATCAGGCAAACCTTTTGCGCCATATCGCTTTGTCACTTCATAACCGAGCATCGTGCCGACAGTTCGGTTCGTATTGTTGATCTTGTATTCATTGTTAGTTGGCAAGGCATCGTCAAGCGACTTGGCGCAGTCAACAATCAGTTTGTTATCAAGTGCCTCGCTTAGAGCGTGGTCTTGCGCTGTTGATTTGTAGGGCGTCTGCTTATACGGATTTTGTGGCGCCATCAGAATTGGTGAAATGTCAAGCCCACGGGCCTTCCAATGATCTACCGCAACTCGCGCATCAAGCATCTCGACTCGACCAACAGCTTCTTGAAGCGTTCGAAAACCGAGTTGCGCCAAATATTCGCGAACCTCGGCAGCAACAAACTCGAAGAAATTAACAACGAATTCAGGCTTGCCTGCAAACTTTTTACGCAACTCAGGGTTTTGAGTCGCAATACCAACTGGACATGTATCTAAATGACAAACGCGCATCATGATGCAACCACTCACAACAAGTGGCGCAGTCGCAAAACCAAACTCTTCGGCGCCAAGAAGGGCTGCGATCATTACGTCGCGACCTGTCTTCATCTGACCGTCGGCCTGAACAACGATTCGATCTCGAAGACCGTTCAACATCAGTGTTTGCTGCGTCTCAGCCAAACCCAACTCCCAAGGTGCGCCGGCATGTTTAAGAGACGTCAACGGCGACGCACCAGTGCCACCGTCATGACCAGAAATCAGCACAACATCGGCTTTGGCTTTAGCAACACCGGCGGCGACTGTGCCCACACCAACTTCGGCAACGAGTTTGACGTGTACTCGCGCAACTGGGTTCGAATTTTTAAGATCGTGAATCAACTGCTTGAGATCTTCAATTGAATAAATGTCGTGATGCGGTGGTGGCGAAATCAAACCAACACCAGCCGTTGAGTGTCGAGTCTTAGCAATCCATGGATACACCTTGTGCGCAGGCAATTGACCACCCTCGCCTGGTTTGGCACCTTGTGCCATTTTGATTTGCAAATCATCTGCGTTCACTAAATATTCACTCGTCACACCGAATCGAGCTGACGCAACTTGTTTAATTGCCGATCGCTTTGAGTCACCGTTAGCCATTGCGATATAGCGCTCTGAGTCTTCTCCACCTTCGCCCGTATTGCTCTTAGCACCAATGCGGTTCATCGCAATCGCCAAGTTTTCGTGTGCTTCGGCCGAAATTGATCCATAACTCATTGCGCCGGTAGAAAATCGTTTAACGATCTCACTTACGGGCTCAACTTCGTCGATCGAGATCGGCGCGCGCGCATCAGAAAACTCGAACAGGCCTCGCAAAGTTGAAAGCACTCGCGACTGATCATCCACCGACTTTGTATATTGCTTAAAAATGTCATAGCGACCCGAGCGAGTTGAATGTTGCAAACGATAAACAGTTTCCGGATTAAACAGATGGTGCTCGCCTTCTCGACGCCACTGATATTCGCCACCGAGTTCAAGCTGTCGATGTCGTCGCTGATCTGGTCGCGATGGATATGCAGTCGCATGACGAGCCGCAACCTCTTGAGCAATTTCATCTAATGAAATTCCGCCCAATCGTGAGACAGTGCCAGTAAAGAATTCGTCGACGAGTTCACGCGACAAACCAATCGCCTCAAAAATCTGTGCCCCCGTATACGACGCAACAGTTGAAACACCCATCTTCGACATGACTTTCAAAACGCCCTTACCCGATGCTTTGATGTAATTTTTGATCGCTTTTTGTGCGTCCATCGCACCTAGACCAAACATTCCGCCCGACTCGCCACCCGCAGCCGCTACTTCAACACTGCTATTCACCATGTCTTCAATCGTCTCGAACGCAAGATACGGATTAATCGCGCCAGCCCCATAACCAATCAGCAGCGCCATGTGATGCACCTCGCGCGCATCGCCCGTTTCGATGATCAAACCGACTTTCGTACGTTGTTTTTGACGAATCAAATGGTGGTGCACCGCACTTGTCAACAACAAACTAGGTATCGGTGCAAATGTGTCATCACTATTGCGATCTGAAATCACGACGATGCGCGAACCTTCGTCGATCGCCTTTGACACACGCTCGCGCACCTCATCGATTGCACTTCGCATCGCTTCAGCACCGCCGGCAACTCGGTAAAGTCCGCTTACAACAACAGACTTCAAATGCTCAAAGTTTCCGTCGTCGTTGATGTGAATAATCTTGGCTAATTCATCATTGTCGATAATCGGAAATGGCAAAACAAGTTGCTTGCAGTTTTCGGCTGTCGCCTGCAACAAGTTGCCTTCTGGTCCGCAAGTTGAGCCAACCGATGTGACAATCTCTTCGCGAATCGCATCAAGCGGCGGGTTCGTAACTTGTGCAAACATCTGCGAGAAGTAGTCGAACAAAAGTCTCGGCCGCTGCGACAAAACAGCAATCGGTGTATCGGTGCCCATAGATCCGATTGGCTCTGAACCCGTCAATGCCGTCGGCGCCATAATCAACTTCAACTCTTCGTGCGTATAACCAAACATTTGCTGGCGACGAAGAACGCTCTCGTGACTGAAGACAACATGTTCTCGATCAGCAAGCTTTTCAAGCTCAACTTGTCCCTCGTTTAACCACTTTTCGTAAGGCTCGCTTGCAGCGAGAGATTCTTTAATTTCATCGTCGCCAATTATTCGGCCTTGCGAAGTATCAACGAGCAGCATCTTGCCCGGCTGCAAGCGCCCTTTAGCAACGATCTTCGCCGGGTCAATATCAACAACACCAACTTCGCTTGCCATAATCACGCGATCATCGTCGGTGACCCAATATCGACTCGGTCGCAAACCATTGCGATCTAAAACTGCGCCGATCACTGTGCCGTCAGTGAATGCAACACTTGCCGGCCCATCCCATGGCTCGATCAAAGATCCGTGATAGCGATAAAACGCTCGCTTTGTCTGCGACATCGTTGTCGAGTTCTCCCACGCTTCGGGAATCATCATCAACATTGCATGTGGCAAACTTCGCCCCGACAAATGCAAAAGTTCAAGCACTTCGTCGAAACTTGCCGAGTCAGATCCGCCAATCGTGCAAATCGGAAACGCTTTTTCTAAATCAGGGATCAACTCGGTGGCCAACAGCGACTCTCGCGTCCGCATCCAGTTTCGGTTTCCCTGAACAGTGTTGATCTCACCGTTGTGTGCAATGTATCGATATGGGTGCGCCAGCGGCCACGAAGGAAACGTATTGGTTGAGAATCTGCTGTGCACCAGCACCAAGGCCGACTCGATTCGCTCGTCACTCAAGTCGGTGAAAAACATCTGCAACTCTGGCGTGGTCAACATGCCCTTATATATGAATGTTCGTGACGACAACGACGGAAAATAAGTCTTGAGTTCGTCAGACAATTCGTGCTCAATGCGTTTGCGCAAAATAAATAGTCTGCGATCTAGATCGATCAACTTCGTGCCGCTTGGGTCATCCACAAAAAACTGCATGAAAGTTGGCATCACACGCAACGCACTCGCGCCAAGACAACTTGGGTCAACAGGCACGCTTCGCCAACCGAGTGTGCGCAACTTCTGTTCACTGACGATCAGTTCGATTTGCGCTCGCGCTTTGCTTGCGAGTTCTTCGTTTTGTGGCAAAAACGCCAACCCCACGCCGTAACAACCGACACTCGGCAAAGCAAAATCAGTAACAGCACTAAAAAACTTGTGCGGAATCTGCAACAAAATGCCCGCACCATCACCCGTTTGCGTCTCGGCACCTGTCGCGCCGCGATGCTCCATACTGCAAAGCGCGCCGAGACCAGTTGAAACAATTTCGTGACTCGCCCGACCATGCATATCGACGACAAATGACACGCCGCAGGCATCATGCTCGAATCGTGGGTCGTAGAGACCTATCGCTTGTGGTGTGTCTTGCAAAATTGTCGCCTCTTAAAGTTTGGTTTCAGCCACCAATTGGCTGACTAAACGAGACGACGCTGGCTCGAGATTTAAAGTCTAGACAGTTGGCGGTCTAAATTTCGCCGGCCTTTTTTCGAAATTCGACATCACGGCTTCGACTTGATTTGGCTTACCGATTAGCGAATAAATGATGCGTCGCTCTTCAGCAAAATGCTCGGCCGCCCCTGCGTTTGACAGGCGGTTAATCAATGCCTTCGCGCCACGCACTGCGTCGGGGCTTCGATCGGCGATCTCACGGGCAATCTGCATTGCCGTTTCGAACGGCGTGTCACTTACGCGTGTAACCACACCGAGCGCATGAGCTTCGACGCCCGAGATGATGCGCGCGCTGAAAACCAAATCTTTTGCGACATCGTCGCGCACAAGTCGCGACAACATCAAGGTGCCCGTCATGTCGGGTATCAAACCCCAATGCACTTCGCGCATCGCAAACTGAGTTTCGCCGTGCGCAACGCGAATGTCGGCACCGAGTGCCAGTTGCATGCCGCCACCAAGTGCGTGACCTTGCAAAGCTGCAACAACAGGCACTGGCACTTCTTGCCACACCCAACAAATCTGTTGTGCCAAATGCGTGATCGCACCAGGCTGCATTGCACCTGCGTTCTCACTTGAACTCGTGTTGGCTTTGCTGCCGTCGCCGTTTTTTCCACTGTCGGCCATCGACTGAAAACTTCCAAAGTCGAGCCCAGCACAAAACGAGTTACCGTTGCCCGACAAAACAACAGCGCGAATCTCGCGATTAGTCACAAGGTCGTGACCCGCTTTTGCAATCGCATCAAACATCGCTGGGTCAAGCGCGTTGCGCTTGTCGGCGCGATCAAGTCGCACGTCGGCAATGCCGTCGCTAATCGTCACCGTGACTCTGTCGTTGTAGTTTTTGGCTTCAGTTGCCGACATTTTGACTCCGATCATTCAAAATTTAGTCTCACCAAGTCTCGCATGGCTTCGGGCGCGTGGCACACTTGAAGCCATGAAACTTAACCTGACCAATGATGAACTTCTCTCAACCACCCGCAGTGTGCGCAAGCGTCTTGACTTCGACCGACCTGTCGAACGCGCCATCGTCGAAGAGTGTCTAAACCTGGCGTTACAGGCGCCAACTGGTAGCAACAGCCAAGGCTGGCATTGGATCATTGTTGAAGATGCCGCTAAGCGCAAAGCTCTCTCCGACATTTATAAAGAAAATTTCAAACTCTATGCCAGCCTTCCTGGTCGAAAATACGCCGACGGTGATCAGCGCATCGCACAAATGCCAAAAGTGCGCGACTCGGCGATGTTTCTTGCCGACGAGATGCATCGCGCACCAATGTTGATGATCCCATGTATTGAAGGTCGCCTCGAAAATGTCGACGTCGCAACAGGCGCTGGCGGTTGGGGCTCGCTGTTGCCGGCAGTCTGGAGTTTCATGTTGGCTCTGCGCAGCCGTGGCATGGGTTCTGCTTGGACAACAATTCATTTGATTCTTGATGGCGAAAAGAAAGCCGCAGAAATTCTTGGTATTCCGCAAGACAAAATCACACAAGGTGGTTTGTTTCCGATTGCCTACACAGTCGGCACCGAATTCAAGCCCGCAAAACGACTGCCACTCGAAAAAGTTCTGCACTGGGACAAGTGGTAATAAACTGTTCTCCCCGACAGAAATGAAACGAGCATGACAACGAAATCAAGTGCTGCCAGTGCGGGCACACCAATCGATCTTGTAAACGGCGTTTATACAAAACTGCCAAAAAATGTTGCGCTCGGTCGCAAGCGCCTTGGTCGACCGTTGACTCTCACCGAAAAGATTTTGATCAATCACCTAACGAGCCCGGCGAAGCAAGAACTCGAGCGTTCAAGAAGTTATGCCGACTTCGCACCAGACCGAGTTGCCATGCAAGACGCAACTGCGCAGATGGCTTTGTTGCAATTCATGACCGCGGGTTTGCCGACAACTGCAGTGCCGTCAACTGTTCACTGCGATCACTTGATCTTGGCAAAATCTGGCGCACGCATCGACATGGGCGTCGCGATCGACACAAATAAAGAGGTCTACGACTTCTTGCGTTCGGTTTCTGCAAAATACGGCATTGGTTTCTGGGGCCCAGGTAGCGGCATCATTCACCAAGTTGTGCTCGAGCACTACGCGTTTCCGGGCGGCATGATGATCGGCACCGACAGTCACACGCCAAACGCCGGTGGTCTCGGCATGATCGCAATCGGCGTCGGTGGCGCAGACGCAGTAGATGTAATGACAGGCTTTCCGTTTAATGTGCGTTGGCCAAAAGTCATTGGCGTCAAACTGACAGGCCAACTTTCAGGATGGTCAAGCCCCAAAGATGTGATTCTCGAAGTTGCACGAGTTCTCACCGTCGAAGGTGGCACGGGCGCCGTCATTGAATATTTCGGCGAAGGCGCTGACACAATTTCGGCAACCGGCAAAGCAACAATTTGCAACATGGGTGCCGAAATCGGTGCCACTTGTTCAGTATTTGGCTACGACCAGCACATGTCTGAGTATCTCAAGGCCACAGGTCGCAGCGAAATTGCTGCAGCCGCCGACAAAGTCGCTGAGCACTTGCGACCAGACGACGGCGCGCTTTACGACCAAACAATTGAGATCGATCTCTCGGCACTGAAGCCGTTGATTAACGGTCCGCACACGCCAGACCTCGCCCATCGCGTCGGCGCAGGCGTTGCCAAAGCTGCAGCCGAAAATAAATGGCCACTCGAAATTTCGTCTGCGCTCATCGGCAGTTGCACAAACAGTTCGTATGAAGACATCACACGCGCCGCTTCGGTTGCTCGTTTTGCAGCATCAAAAGGTTTGAAAGCCAAAACTGAATTACTGATCACACCCGGCTCTGAACAAATTCGCGCCACCATCGAACGCGACGGTCTACTTGCCGATCTTGAAGCAATCGGTGCAACAGTGCTGGCAAACGCATGCGGCCCTTGCATCGGCCAGTGGGAGCGCTCGAAAGACATCACCGACAAAACAAACACGATCGTTAGTTCGTTTAACCGCAACTTTCCAAAACGCAACGACGGCTCGGCAAACACTTTGAGTTTCGTCACTAGCCCAGACACAGTCATCGCACTCGCTCTTGCGGGTCGTCTTGATTTCGATCCAATCACTGACACGCTCACCGCGCCAGATGGTTCGCAGGTTTCACTTGCTGCACCGCTCGGCGAAGTATTGCCAAAAAATGGCTACGACGCTGGTGCTGACACATTCGTCGCCCCGCCTGCCGATGGGTCAGACATCGAAGTCGTTGTTGATCCAAATAGCGATCGATTGCAACTTCTTGAACCATTCGAAAAGTGGGATGGCAATGATTTTATTTTCATGCCAATTCTGATGAAAGCCAAAGGTAAATGCACGACCGATCACATTTCGGCGGCCGGTAAGTGGCTGAAGTTCCGCGGTCACCTCGAAAACATTTCGGGCAATTTGTTTGCGGGCGCAGTCAACGCGTTCACAGGCGCGGTCGGTGAAGGTCTTGACCGATCTGATTATCAAGTTCGC
>BJFV01000021.1 GCA_014190055.1 Actinomycetes bacterium | reverse complement strand
CCCAACACAGAAACATAATCTGTGCCCCGCTCAATTATTTGGTCAGCACCAATTTTTTTTGCATGGTCGAACTTGCCTGAACTAACTATCGCTGTGACTTTGGCCCCACGAAGTTTTGCCAGCTGCACAGCAGCCGAACCGACACCACCCGAAGCACCAGCTATCAACACATGATCATTCATCGAAACATTCGCCCGCAACAACATGTTTTCGGCCGAACCATAACTGCAAGGAATTGAACCCAATTCAACATCACTCCAATTTGACTTAATTTGAAAGACTTCGCTCGCCGGAACTTTTACATATTGCGCGAACGCACCGTCAAAGTCAGAGCCCATCCAAATGTTGCGCATAGAGCTAAATCCGTCCGGTCTCATGCACGGCCGAACCAAGACTCGCTCGCCCAAAAGCTTCTTATTTTTGTCTTCAGCAACTTCAACAACAATTCCGCAACAGTCTGTGCCCTGAATAAATGGAAAAGGAGTTGGGAGGTCCCATCCACCATCGGCTTTTTGAATTTCGGCCAGTTCGCCGTCACCAGCAACCGAGTTAGTCGACACCTTTATCGAATCTGAGTACCAACCGACTCTTGTGTTTATTTCAGTGTTATTGACACCAGCTGCCAATACTTTAATTAAAACTTCCCCCGGGCCAACTGTTGGCTTCGACACATCTTTGTAGACAAGTTTGTCGTACCCACCATTGCCAGTAGTGACTACCGCTTTCACAATTCGATCGCGATCAATCGATCAGTGCATCGGCACGTAAACCCGCGCGTTCAAGATGAATTGGCAAAACCCTTCCATAAAGTTCTTTTGCGCGCTGCGGGCTACTCACCATGCCTGGTTCTGAGACATAACTAAAAATTGCGACATACCGTTTTCGCTTGCCTCGAAGCGGAGCAACACGGTGCAGAGAATATCTGCCCTTGAATATCTGCAAGTCACCTGGCTCAAGAATCACAGTTTTAATCATTGACTTGTCGCCATCCAAAACTCGTTCAACTTTTTCGTAGTTCTCTTCGGTTAACGAGCGAACCATCGGACTGAATTCAAATTCGCCACCCGACTCTGCATTTTGAATCGCCAGAGTCACCGTGAAATTGTTTGTGTCAAAATGCCACGGAAATCCGCCCCCCTCTTCTGCGAGGTTCACAACTACGTCAGCCAAAGGGTCGGCATAAGGATAAAACTTTTCTTCTTGCAAAACTTCTTTTATGAACGGCGAAAATGCCGGCCACTCAAAAATCGTGCGCAAGATACTGTCGGCGCCCAGATTGTCGGCTGGCACAAACGCATTCGACCGATCATAAAATCTGCGAATCGGGTGAGAGCTTGGAAGGTCCTCGCGGTCAGGAAGAAAATATGGATTCGTACGTGTGAAGTTTCGATGACCGAATTTCTCGACTCTGTCACACTCGGCAACCAATTCGGCAACTTTCTCGGCCCGAATAAAGCCTTTGAGAACCGCGCAACCATCAGCTTCGATTAGAGCCTGTGCGTTTGTGAGCAGGTCACGGCGCGCTTTGCATTCGCGGTCAATTGGATACCGATCGAGATCTACAAAATCAGCTGCGGTCATGAAAGTTGTAGTCATATATATGTAATCAATAATAGACAAGTCGCCGTCTTAGTGATTTAAGTCGTAAAGTCAATGAGGCAATGGATCTCAAAATCGCATCAGGCTCGGCCAACACCGAGGAGCGTCAGGCAGTTGACTCGTTGCTCGGCGCCCCAACTGAAACATCACAAGGAGCCCAACGCGACGAAATGGGCATGCGCGTTTCGACAGGCGGTGAAAGTCTGCGCAAATTGCGGCATTTACTTTTGCCAACACTGCACAGCGTAAATGATCGCGTTGGATATATAAGTCGCGGTGCAATCAACTACATTTCGCAGCGCCTCGATATCGCTCCCGCCGAAATTTATGGTGTTGCAACTTTTTACGCATTATTCGACACTAAAGAGAGACCAGCCCGCCAAGTTCATGTATGCGTTGATTTGGCGTGTCGAGCCGCATCAGGTTGCACTGAAGAAACTCTTCCCGAAGGCGCTATTCCTTCCCCGTGTCTAGGCACCTGCGAGCGTGCACCATCAGTGTTAGTAATCGAAACTGGCGTCAATGTTCGCCAAGAAGTTCTTGCCCCCGCTACAAAAACTCAAATCGCAGAACTCGTCGCCGGAAAATCGGCACCGGTCGAGCAACCAATAGCACTTGCGGCACCACAAACTCCAGATAAGTCATTGGTACTGCTTTCAAGAATTGGCAATACCGACCCTCTGAGCATTAACGATTACATCTCGAACAATGGCTTCACCGCTTTGCGTAAAGCGTTCGCGATTGGTGCTGAACAAGTGATCGCCGAAGTAACCGCATCAGGTTTGGTTGGTCGCGGTGGTGCCGCGTTTCCAACTGGCAGAAAATGGGCTGCTGTTGCATCGCAGCCAGTCAAGACTCGATATCTAATTTGCAACGCTGACGAATCTGAACCAGGCACTTTCAAAGACAGAGTCCTGCTCGAAGGTGATCCGTTTGCTTTGGTCGAGGCAATGACGATTGCAGCATTCGCAACGGGATCTCAACATGGCTACATCTACCTACGTGGTGAGTACCCACGCGCACTCAAGAATTTAACCAACGCCATTGAAGTTGCAAGAAACAAAAAATATCTAGGCGACAACATTCTCGACTCGGGTTTCAACTTTGACATCACAATTTTTAGAGGCGCGGGCGCCTACATCTGCGGTGAAGAAACTGCAATTTTCAATTCGATCGAGGGCTATCGAGGCGAACCACGCAACAAACCCCCATTCCCAGTCGAAGTTGGTCTATTCGGCAAGCCAACGACTGTCAACAATGTTGAAACCCTTTTCAACGTTTTGCCGATCATCAACAACTCGGGTGAAAAATACGCATCATGGGGTTCAACTGGCTCTAAGGGCAAAAAGCTTTTCTGCGTTTCTGGTGCTGTCAATAAGCCGGGCGTTTACGAGGTCACATTCGGCATCACGTTGCGCCAGTTAATCGATCTTGCTGGCGGGCTTAAACCAGGCTCAACAATCCAGGCCGTGCTGCTCGGTGGCGCCGCTGGCGGGTTCGTAGGCCCACAAGATTTAGATCTTGAACTGACCCTAGAAGCAGCCCGAACAGCAGGCACAACACTCGGCTCTGGTGTCGTAATGGTTCTAGATCAAAGCGTCAACATGCTCGATCAGTTGCAAAGAATTGCAGCCTTCTTTCGTGACGAATCTTGCGGCCAGTGCGTGCCATGCCGAGTCGGCACTGTACGTCAGCAAGAAGCCCTCGCAAGGTTGGTCAATTCAGAGAAAGCCGGTGACACGGCAATCGACCTTCAACTTTTGCGCGATCTCGGTCAAGTAATGCGCGACGCCAGCATTTGCGGCCTGGGTCAGACGGCCCACAATGCCATTGACTCGGCTATCACGCGACTTAAGGTGTTTTCAGCATGAGCACTCAGGTAACAACGGGTCTGCAAGTTCGCAAGAGTGTTGAACTCACCATTGATGACAAAAAAGTTACAGCTCCTGAAGGCTCGACTCTTCTCGATGCTTGCCGAGCGTCAGGAAAAGAAATTCCAACACTTTGTTTTGGTGACACAATCACACCAAAAAATGCATGCCGCGTTTGCATGGTTGAACTCGAAGGCTCACGAACTCTCGTGCCGAGTTGTTCTCGCAAAGTAGAAGCGGGCATGGTTGTAAAAACCGACACCGAGCGCACTTCGCATAGTCGCAAACTTGTGCTCGAACTTCTCGGTTCATCTGTTGATTTATCTTTGACCAAAAATGTCTCAAAATGGAATGACAACTACGACGCGAAGCCATCGCGGTTTGGCGCTCCTTCATATCACCACGGCAAGCGTGACGAGGCTGTAACTGGTCACCACCATCAACCAGATGGCAAAACTGCTGAGACCGTTCACCAACCGGTAAAAATCGACAACGCGCTTTACGTGCGTGATTATTCGAAATGTATCTTGTGCTATCAGTGTGTTGATGCATGTGGTGAACAGTGGCAAAACACTTTTGCGATCACAACCGCAGGTCGTGGATTCGATGCCAGAATTTCAACCGAGTTTGCAGTTGATCTAACAGATTCGGCATGCGTTTATTGCGGAAACTGCATTCAAGTCTGCCCAACCGGTGCATTGATGTTTACATCCGAATACGAAATGCGTGAAGCAGGTACCTGGCGAGAAGAAGAACAAACCCAAACCGACACTATTTGTCCTTACTGCGGTGTTGGTTGTTCATTGACACTGCATGTTCAAGACAACACGATCGTCAAAGTGACTTCTCCAAGCGATCACTCGGTGACGCACGGCAACTTGTGCATCAAAGGTCGCTTTGGGTTTCAACACGTTCAAAACACCAAGCCTGAGTAAATGAATTCGCTCAACAAGCGTCTCGAGATTGTCGACATCTCACCGCTGGCGAGCAACTCAAACAAAAATTATGACGATGCTGCTAACAATCTTTATTCAGCGTTGAGCGAGATCGGCTTTGCAGTCATCACCAATCATGGGGTCGATGAATCGATTATTTCTGACATGCGACAAGCAGTCGCAACGGTTTTTGAAACGCCACGCGAGATTTTGGCGCGAGATATGGTCGTCAAAGGCAATTACCGAGGCTTTGTACCGCTCGGATATTTCACACCGAACTCAGGCAAAGGTAAAGCCGATCAGTACGAAGCCTGGAAACTACACAACGAGACAGATCCACAAGACCCAATTTGCCAAGCAAGTGCGCTTTATGGCCCGAATAAGTGGCCCCGAATCGCCGCAGATATCAAGACACCAGTCATGAGGTATTGGCAAGCTCTAGAAAGCGTGAGTGAGCGTTTAATCATCGCCCTTTGTTCGCAACTACGCGTCGATGCGAACATCATTTTGGCGAGTATGACCAACCCGCTGACAAACATGACGCTGCTCAATTATCCTCCGATGCCGCCTCAGAGCGATACTTGGGGTATTCACCCGCATAAAGATTTCAACTTGCTGACACTGCTCGCCCACGACCCAATCGGCGGCCTCGAGGTGCGCAATCGCGCCGACGAATGGATAAGTGCCGAATGTCCTCCTGATGGTCTTGTTCTTAATGTTGGAGACATGCTCGAACTTTGGAGTGGCGGCCGTCTGATTTCAACACCTCACCGTGTGTTCAACAAATCTGGCAAACCTCGACAGTCGTTTCCATTTTTTTCGAAACCACGTTTTGACGTCATTGTCGAACCGCTACTCGACCCCATTGAAGGCTTTGATCGCCAACCATTGCATGTCGGCACTTCTGCTGCAGATATTTGGTACTCGAATTGGCCAGACACAGTTTCAACCGACCCTGCACAAGTTCTCGGCGAATACAGTTCGTCGTGACGAAACATAAACGCGCCCGAAGTTTTGAGCCAAACTCAAACAACACCGTAACCACAGAAACTGGTCACGTTGCCCATCGTGATTTAGTCGATCACTCAAAGCGACTTGTTCGAAACTTTTACAAAGTCAGCGATCAAGTTTGGTGTCTGGTAGGAAACGGATTATCAAATCAGACTTTTATCGAGGCTCCCGAAGGCATCATCGCAATCGACACAGGTGAGTCGAACGAAGAAATGCGCGCCGCAATTGCCGAACTGCGAATTCATACAAAAAAACCGATCGTTGCAGTTCTCTACACCCACTTTCACTATGTTGCGGGTACGCAAGCGGTACTGGACGACTCTCCTGATACGAAAGTTGAGATTTACGGTCACAGCAAGATCGCCTATAACCGTGTTCGCACAGCAACCGAGATTGCACCTAGTTACAGCCGCGGACTAGTCGAACAATTCGCTATAACGCTGCCCTTCGATGGCCCCGACGGCAACGTAAATGTTGGACTTGGTCGCTTCTATCGCAACCCCGAACATAAGACACAGACAAATGGCTTCATCAAACCTGAACACACTTTCGACAAACCTTGCACGATCAAAGTTGCGGGTCTCGAAGTTGAAGTGACTCCAGCGCCGTCTGATGCAGATGACTCGGTTACTTATTGGTTTAAGTCACTTGGCTGTGCGGTCAACAATCTCGTTTGGCCGGTGCTTTTCAATGTCTTTGCGATTCGCGGTGAAGAATACCGCGACCCCCGCATCATGCTTGCTGGCATTGATCATCTACTTTCACTAAACCCAACTCATCTCGTCGGCGCACATGGCATGCCAATAAGTGGAAGCACCGAGATCGTTCGACGAGTCACCAGATATCGCGACTCAATTCAGTTTTTGTGGGATCAAACAGTTCGCTTGACTAACCGTGGCTTCACCAGCACCGAACTCGGCCATTCAATTCGTCTGCCAGACTTTTTCGACGAAGACAATCTGACTTCTGAGTTTTATGGTGTCGCAGAGCATCACGTGCGACAGATTCGTGCTGGCTTACTGGGCTGGTTTGACGGCGACCCAGCAAACTTGTTTCCTTTACCAAGAGAAGAGCACTCAAATCGCATGATTATCGGTTTCGGCGGTCGCGAGGTTGTGCGGCAAAAGGCAAACGACGCAATAAATGCCGATGACTTACGCTGGGCGTGCGAATTGAGTTCATGGCTTGTCAACAGCACAGAAGCGAGCGAGCCCGACAGGCTTTTGCTCGCTAAGACGCTTCGCCTCATCGCCCAACGTACGACCGCTGCCAATATTCGAAACTGGTGTCTCGCTCGCGCTCGAGACCTTGACGGCACATTTGACTTAACCAGATTTAATCAGCACCGGTTGTCACGTAAACAAATTGTGACTTCTTCGGGTGAATCTGCGGTAAGCATATTGCGGGTGCTTCTCGCACCCGAACGAGCATCCGAAATTGATACACACATTTGTTTCAAGTTTGCTGATCGTCAGCAAACTGGCTTGCACATCAGAAATTGCATTGCCGTGCCAACCGACGGCAATGGCGCTGAACTTACAGTGGAATGCGGCATCGAGACATGGGCCGACATTTTGGCTGGCGATCTTCCACTTTCAGTTGCGCTCAGCCAAAACAAACTGACCGTCAAAGGCGACACGCATAAATTGCAGCATGCGCTTCAAGTCTTTGACGTCAAAAATTTGCAGTCATGAAAAAACTTCCACACTCAACCCCAAAATTTGAAGGCAAGATTGCCAAGACAATTCCTCAGTCAACACCAAGAAAGTTGACTAATCCCCAAGCCCCGCAAAGCGCACCAAACATCTTGCTGATAATGCTTGACGACGTCGGTTTCGGCTCATTTGCAAACTTTGGCGGACCAGTCGATACGCCCGGACTAAACAAAGTCGCTAAAAATGGTTTGATCTACAACCAATTTCATACAACGGCTCTTTGCTCGCCCACACGAGCCGCACTTTTGACTGGCCGCAATCACCATGCTGTGCACATGGGAGGCATCACCGAAATCGCCAATTCATTTCCTGGTTATGACAGTGCGATTCCGCCTGAGTCAGCAACAGTTGCTCAGGTTCTGCGTATGTCTGGATACAGCACAGCCTGTTTTGGAAAATGGCACCTAACGCCATCTTGGGAGCAAAGCCCGGCCGGGCCGTTTGATCGATGGCCAACTGGTCTCGGCTTTGATCGCTTCTACGGAATTATGGGCGCCGAGTCTTCACAATACGAGCCGCCCGTATATGACCAGACAACACCGATCTCACCACATCTTGATAATGCCAATTATCACCTGACCGAAGACCTTGCCGACCAAGCAATTAATTGGATGCACCGTCAGAAAGCGTCTTCACCAAATAAACCTTTCTTTTGCTATTTTTCGACACCAGCAGTTCATGCTCCGCACCATGTGCCAACTGAATGGATCGAAAAATACAAAGGCAAATTCGATGGCGGATGGGATGAATTACGCGAAGAGATCTACCAGCGCCAATTGAAACTTGGCGTGATTCCTCGAGATACGGCACTTACAACTCGGCCCGAGCAAATTCCGTCATGGGATGACTACCCCGAGCGTTACCGACCGATCGCGCGCAGACTTATGGAAGTTTTCGCCGGCTTTCTTGCACACACCGATGCGCAAATCAAACGTGTGATCGACGCATTAGATGAACTTGAAATTGCCGAAAACACTCTGGTTATTTACATCACCGGCGACAACGGAGCTTCTGCCGAAGGCACAATCCACGGTGCATGGAGTGCGCCATCGTTTCAAAACGGCGTACCCGAGGATCCAGAATGGCTACTCGAACACATTGACGATTTCGGCACCGCAAAATGTGAAAATCATTTCAATGTTGGTTGGGCGTGGGCGCTCGACTCGCCATTTCAATGGATGAAGCAAGTCGCGTCTCACTTTGGCGGCACGCGCAACGCAATTGCAATTTCTTGGCCAAAACAAATTAGAGCAACCAACGAATTGCGTTCACAGTTTCACCACGTCGTCGACATCGCACCCACGATTTATGAAGTCGCAGGCATCACTCCGCCGGATCTCGTTAATGGCATTGAACAAATGCCAATACACGGTACTTCGATGAAATATTCGTTTGATGATGCGAGCGCAGCCAGCACTCATACTTCGCAATATTTCGAAATCTTAGGCAATCGTGCGATCTATGAAAATGGCTGGATCGCATCATGTTTTCATGGTCGCCTTCCATGGATTCGACTGCAGGGTTTCGAGTTTGACGGACCGCAAGAACGCTGGGAGCTCTACAACATCGAAAAAGACTTTTCGCAAGCAGTAGATCTTGCCGCAGAGCACCCAGAGAAACTCAAAAGACTTCAATCGCTTTTCGATGAACAGGCATTTAAATACGGCATTTACCCACTTCGCGACCCAGGCTCACCGCGAAATGGCGAGTTCGCTGTGCCTCACTCTCTTCAGGGTTTCAAAAAAATTAGATACTCAACAGCGCACACCCGAATGCCAGAGAGTTCGGTGTTAAATCTTAAAAACTGCTCATATCGCATTAGTGCTGAAGTTGAAATCACCAGCAAATCAAATCACGGCGTTATCGCCTGCCAAGGCGGAAACATGGCTGGTTGGTCGCTTTACCTCGACGACAATGCGCGGCCGATATTTCATTACAACTGGTTCGGTCACGAACACTTCTCGTTCGCTGGCGCAAACTCGCTGAGCGCTGGCTTGCATCTAATCAAAGTTCTATTTGCCTACGACGGCGGTTTTGGCGCGGGCGGCACAGTTTCGCTGCTTGTCGATGAATCTGAAGTTGCAACCGGACGAATCGAGAAAACTGTTCCACTTGTATTTTCGATGAGTGGCGAAACCTTCGATGTTGGTGTTGACACGGGTTCGCCAGTTGGGCCGTACCCACACAATTACGAATGCACTGCTCGAATTGTTGGTGTCACTCTCGAAAAATTAGATGAGCCCCCAAAAGAGATTCAAGAAAAAATGCGCGAGGGCGAGTTTCGTGCAAGCCTCAGCACGCAATAAGAGTTAAGAAACACTTAGCTCAAGGCGTTTGCGCACAGCATCTCGAACTTGCGCGTCAAAACTTCTTACGTGTGCCGCAGAGAGTTTGTAGACCAGCTCGCTATCTCCAGATTCGAGCGCCGCAAGAATCTCATCATGTTCGTCAAGTGCATGACCCATGTCGGCAACATCTGATAGATACATATGCCACAAACGATCGCTCTGCGCGTACAGAACATCGAGTGTGTCAGTTAGAAAGCGATTGCCTGCCGCTTCCCAGACAATTTCATGACATTGTGCATCAAATTGAATTTGATCTTGCGCTGTAGTGGCTTGCTTCTTCGCCTTATCTAAAACTTTTCGCATCTGCTTCCAGTGATCTGCGGTACCCCGCTCGCATGCCAAGCGCGCTACATAAGGCTCAAGAATCGCTCTAGTTTCATAAAGCGTCGACAACTCGGCAATGTCAATATTCGAAACAATCATTCCGCGACGCGGAATCACAATTAAAAATTGATCGCGAGCGAGACGCTGCAAAGCCTCACGAATCGGGGTTCGGCCAATCTCTAGTTGCTCTTGAAGATCTTCTTCGCGAACCACCGAACCTGGGGTCAATTCGAGGCGAACGATCATTGCTCTAATCAGCCGATACGCCTGCTCGCTTAACGATTCTTTAGCCATTTGGAGACAATCCTATCCGAGTGATATCGTGATGATATATCACCAAATAGATATCTACAAAAGTCAGTGGGGACAAAATGAGTGAATTTCCGAAATCAGCGAAGTGTGTAGTCATCGGCGCCGGCATCGTCGGTAACTGTTTGGTTGGTCATCTTTCAAAACTCGGTTGGACAAACATGGTGCAAATCGACAAGGGACCCTTGCCAAACCCAGGTGGCTCAACGGGTCACGCATCAAACTTCATCTTTCCAACTGATCACAACAAAGAGATGGCGCTTCTCACTCTTGCGTCACAAAAGCAATACATCGAACTCGGCATGAACAACACTTGCGGTGGCATTGAGGTTGCTCGTAATCCAGAGCGTCTTGAAGAATTTAATCGTCGAATGACATCAGCAAAATCTTGGGGCATCGACGCGAAGCTGTTGTCACCTGCAGAAGTAAAAGAACTTGTACCTTTCATCAACGACGAAATTATTCTTGGTGGCTACTACACCCCGAGCGTGTCTGTTGTTGATTCGCTGCAAACTGGCACACTCATGCGCGAGAGCGCAGTCAAGGCCGGCAATTTGAGTGTCTTTGCAAATACCGAAGTGCTTGATCTTGAAGTTGAGAATGGCGCGATCAAGGCTGTCGTCACAAATAAGGGTCGCATTGAGGCAGAGTACGTCGTAGTTGCATGCGGCGTTTGGAGCCCACGCATCGCAAAAATGGCGGGCGCCAACATTCCGTTGACACCTGCGGTTCACCAAATGGCAGACGTCGGTCCAATTGATATTTTGCAAAAGACAAACGCTGAAGTTGCTTACCCAATTATTCGCGACATGGACACATTTTGTTACGAGCGTCAAACAGCCGGCTCGATGGAAGTTGGTAGTTACGCGCACCGCGCAATTTTCATGCACCCAGACGATATTCCGTCAAACGAGGCATCTGCGCTCTCTCCTACCGAGTTGCCGCTCACGCAAGATGACTTCGATCCACAAATGGAGCAAGCAATTGAACTCATGGAAATGCTCGGTGACGCTGAAATCAAATATGCGATCAACGGTTTGCTTTCACTGACCCCAGATGCAATGCCAGTTCTTGGTGAAACAGTCGAAGTAAGAAACCTCTGGTCAGCCGCTGCAGTTTGGATCAAGGAAGGCCCAGGCATCGCCCAACTTGTTGCCGAATGGATGACATACGGTTACCCGCATCTGTGCGACCCGCACTCGTCAGATATCTCGCGTTTCTACCCGCACGAAAAAACAGAACACCACATTTATGCACGGTGTGATGAACATTTCAACAAGACCTACGGCATTGTTCACCCTCGTGAACAATGGGCAACACAGCGCAATATGCGTCGAAGCCCGTTCTACCCACGCGAAGAAGCAGCGGGCGCAACGTTCTTTGATGCCCGTGGCTGGGAGCGACCACAGTGGTTCGCCTCAAATGAAAAGTTGATCAGCAAGTTCAAAGACGCCTGCGAGGCTCGTCCGCATGAGTGGGACGCCCGATGGTGGTCACCAATTACAAACGCTGAACATCTTCAGATGCGTGAGTCAGTCGGCATGGTCGACCTCACTGCATTTAACGAATTCGATTTCACCGGACCAGGTGTAGTCAACTTCCTGCAATACATGTGCGTCAACAACGTCGATGTACCTGTTGGTCGTTCGGTTTATACGCCGTTGCTCACCCCTGGTGGTGGGTTCCGTGGTGACCTAACAATCATGCGCCTTGCCGACCAACATTTCCGTGTAATTACCGGAGCATTCGACGGTGGTCGTGACAAATATTGGTTCTCAAAATTCATGCCGCAAGACGGCTCGGTGACATTCACCGATATGTCGAGTGCGCTTTGCACAATTGGTGTGTGGGGACCAAACGCAGAAAAGACAATGGCCAAGGCGACGCAAAACATCAACGCCGAAGGCAAACTTGTGCCGTTTGATGTTTCGCAGAAGAACTTCCCGTATGGCTCAGTTCGTGAAGTACTGATCGATGGTGTTCCTGCAACAATGTTCCGCATTTCTTATGTCGGAGAAAATGGTTGGGAGGTCTACACAAAAATGGAGCATGGCCTTCGTCTGTGGGACTCAATCGCCAAAGCTGGCGAAGAATTCGGCATCATTCCTGTTGGTATGGGCGTTTACGCCGTTACTGGTCGAATTGAAAAGGGATACCGATTGATGGGTGCCGAACTCGAGAGCGAATACAACCCAGTTGAGGCTGGGCTCAATCGTCCAAAAGTTAAGTCGGCTGATTTCATCGGCAAGGCTGCATACATGAAAGCGCGCGAAGAAAAGCCGTGCGCAATCATGTGCACGCTCGAAATGATCGACAACAAAAGCAAGGCCGGCATTAAGCGCTACCCAACGGGTGGCAACGAACCGATCTTGACGAAGTCTGGCGACCGAATTGTTGATGCCAAGGGCCGTGTCTCGCGTGTGACAACCGCAGGTGCTGCACCATCACTTGGTAAATACTTGATGCTCGCCTACTTGACACCAGAACATGCTGTCGAAGGTAACGAGCTTCGAGTCATGTACATGAACGAACTCTTCCCAGTCCGCGTTGCGCGCGTTGGCAGTCAACCATTGTTTGACCCAACTGATGCACGAATGAAGAGCTAGTCGAAGCCAATTAGCGATGAACATTCTCGTCTGCGTCAAACG
>BJFV01000020.1 GCA_014190055.1 Actinomycetes bacterium | reverse complement strand
GACCAAGCCCGAACAACAAACCATATGTATATGGCCAGTTGTAGAAGTGGCTGCCGTAATAGTGCGGCTTGAGCACCCACATGTGCGGGTGTGCTGTTGATTGATCGATGCCATTGCCGTATGCCGACGCTTGAGCGCTGAGCATCATTTCGTTGAGTTCGCTGACGCCAAGTGTGCGACGCTGACGACGAGCGAAAACTTCGGTCTCGAACAAGAAACGACTGTGAATGTCAACTACGACTTGGTTGGCGCCACCGAGATCGGTGTCGAGCAGCGCAAGACGTTCGTCGCCTGAAAGTCGCGACAGACCTTCTTCGACGACAAGAGTTTCGCAGAAGATACTTGCTGTTTCGGCGAGCGCCATCGGCAAACGTTTTTGCAATGGTGTGCGATCTGCGAGCTGAGTGTTGTGATACGCGTGACCGAGTTCGTGGGCAGTTGTTTGTGCCGAGTCGACGCTGCCAGCCCAGTTAAGTAACACGAGTGATCTGTCATCGACGAATGACATGCAAAATGCACCGCCGACTTTGCCTTCACGCGGCTCGGCGTCGATCCATTTTTCAGCCAGAGATCGGTCGACGAGCCCGGCCAAGTTGTCGCTGTATGCAGCGAACGCACCGCGCACGAGTTGAACGCCTTGGTCCCACGAGATTTGACTTGGGGCAACATTGAGTGGCGCGAACAGATTCCACCAAGACAAACCATTTTTATCGCCGTGAAGTTTTGCGCGAACGTTCATCCAGCGGCGAAAGTCAGGTAGCGATGCCGAGACTGCACTTTGCATTGCGTCGAATGTTTTGCGGCTGACACTGTTGGCGTAAAGCGACGCGTCGAGTGGCGATGCCCAATGTCGGCGGCGATTGATCGCATTTGCTTCGCCTTTGATTGAGTTCATCGCAGCAGCACACGGCGTGGCAACTGTTGGCCATGCACGCATCTCGGCGTCGTATGCGGCTTTGCGCACACGCAAATCTGAGTGGGTTGACATGCCACGAACAGCGGTGATCGGCAAAGTCTTTTTGCCATCGGGAAGATCTACTTCGACAGACAACTGTGATGTGATGTCGCCTTGCAAACGAGACCATGCCGAAGAGCCAGTTGTCGAAAGCTCTGCATAGAAACCTTCTTCGACTTCGCTCATTTGGTGTTCTGCTCGTGCTTGCAATCGTTGAAGTGGCCCAAGATGTTCGCGAGCAACTTCGCTCACTTTGGCAAGGTCATCGGCGCCAAGTGTGGCGACCCAGTCGGCGAGGCGAGCGAGAAGCGGCGAAAGGCGAGAGTCAATGACTTCGAGTTCGCTGAGCAAGCCTTGAGCAGTCTCTTCGCGTGTGTTCGTGCTGACTGTTGCGTAAACATAAGAGCCAAGAATTTCGGATTCTTTGATCGTCTCGTTCATCGAATTGATTATTTGGTTGGCGACTTCGCCTTCTTGTTGTGAGGGCTTGTGTGGTGTGCCGGCACGGATGTTGTGTTCTTCGAATTGTGCCTCGAGTCGGGCAACATTGGCGCCAGTTCGCTCCATGGCGTCAGTGAATGATCGAGCTGTGAATGACTCGTGAACGTCGGCAACCGACCAGCGCGGTAAAAGTGTGTCTGTCATGGGGTTAAGTGTATGGGTTGGGGTATCTGTCAGGTTTGTTTCGCGGTAGAAGCGATCTCGCCGATAAATGCCTGTTCTTGATGGTGGACGGTGAAGCCGAGTTTTTCGTATGTTGCGATTGCGGCTGTGTTGTCTTTGTCGACGAACAGCATGCCGGTTGTTGCGCCTGCGTTTGCTAGATAGTTGAGACCCGCGACAGTAAGCGATCGACCAAGACCTTGGCCATGGAATTGTGGGTCAACGGCGATGACGTAAATCTCGCCGATTTTCGGGTCAAGGTCGCGGTCGATTTTTGTCCAACAAAATGCGGCGAGGGTGGGTTTGCTGATGTCGCTCAAAAAATAAAGCAAGAAACCGCTCGGGTCAAACCATTTTTCGGATTGTCGCGACTGCAACAGTTGTTTTGTCCAACTGCCTTGTTCAGGGTGACTGCTGAACGCACGATTGTTGACAGTGAGCCAGGCATCTTCGTCGATGCCAATACGAAAACTTTGTGTCTCGACTTGCTTAGTTGCAGCAATCAATTGTTGCGAAAGTGGAAGTTGAACCCGCATCTGCAGCAATGTGCGACCGCTGTGCAAGTCGATTTGTTTAGCAAGGTCAATGTGTTCTGATGTTGCACCACATACCCACCAATGAACTTGACCTCCGCCTTCGCCTGAAATAATTTTTGAGGCTTCTGAAAAAAGAGCGTTGCCGAGGTCAAGTGTTTGATTTCGATGTTGAGGATCAACGACTAAATCGATAGCCCACGATTCGTTGCCTCTAGAGATTTGGCAGTATGCGATTGGTTGGCCCGTGCGATGGTGGCGGGCAGTTAAGCCTGCGAAACCGGGTCGACCACCTTGGCGTAAGTCGATCCATAAATGGTCGTTGAGTGGTTTTCGGTTGTCGGCTTTTTCGACAGCATCAAGCAGTTGCGTGATTTCGGCAATGTTTTGCGGGGTCATGTTTCGCTTGATTTCAAACTCGACCATGTTTACAGGCTATCTATCTAGGTCGAGATGCAGTGCTGTGTAGTGTTGCGTCTTGATGAGTGCAAAGAAAATTGAAGTTGCAAAGCGTGCTACCGATGTCTTGCGTTTGTTGAAACGTGAATATCCTGTTGCGATTTGTGAGTTGACCCACGAGTCGGCGTTTCAGTTGTTGGCTGCGACGATTCTCTCGGCGCAGTGCACAGACGTTCGCGTGAATATGGTGACGCCGGCGCTTTTTGATGCTTACCCAACACCCGAAAGACTTGCCGTCGCTGACGTGGCGCATGTTGAGCAGTTGGTGCGTTCGACTGGTTTCTATCAGACGAAGGCAAAAAATTTGATTGGTATGGCGAGTCAGGTGATGTCGCGATTTGGCGGAGAAGTGCCGCGCGAGATTGAAGATCTAGTGACGTTGCCTGGCGTGGGTCGTAAGACAGCCAATGTTTTGCGCAGCGTTGTGTTTGGTTTGCCGGGTTTGCCAGTTGACACGCATGTGGGTCGATTGTCGCGACGACTCGGGCTCACAAAACTAGAAGACCCCGTGAAAGTTGAGTACGAACTTAATGCGATGTTGCCGCCGCCAGAGTGGGGCGAATTTAGTTTGCGATTGATTTTGCACGGTCGTCGTGTTTGCGATGCGCGAACACCGCGATGCGAAGAGTGTTTGCTTGAGTCGCTATGCCCTAGTTCGATGTTGCCAACGAAAAAGCTGACGACGAAAACGACCGGCAAGACTGCGACGAAAAAGCCGGCAAAGAAACGGGCGAGTGTGAAAGCAAAGAAGCCGGCAAAGAAACGGGCGAGCGCAAAAGCAAAGAAGCCAGCAAAGAAAACGAAAGCGAGAAAGAAGTGAGCGAGTCACCGAATCGGGCAAGTGCGCTGGCTGAGTTGGCTGCGTTGGCAGAAAATGTTGAGCGATGCCGAGAGCGAATTGTTGCACTGGCCGAATCGCAACGACTGGCGACTTATGACCCAAAGAAGCCTGAGAACGATGATGGTTTGCTGATGGCGATCTATGAGGCTGAACGCGGATTGATTAATGCGGTGAGATTGTTGCAACGCGCAGCGCGAAGTCGCTGAGCGTTGTGGACTAGTGCAGCTCGAAGTCGCTGAGTACACAAAATTTCGGGCAGAATAGACGAGTGTCATCAGTAAACACGGCGAGCAAAGATAAAACTAAACCGTTGATCGCGGTGCTCGACTATGGCATCGGAAACTTGCGCTCAGCGCAAAAAGGTTTGCAGTTTGTTGGTGCCGATGCGCAATTGACAAACGATAAAAAGTTGATTGCCGAGGCCCAAGCAGTTGTTCTGCCAGGCGTCGGAAATTTCGGTGCATGTATGACGGCCCTTCGTGAAGCCGATCTAGAAGACAGCGTGCATGATGCGATTGATTCGGGACGGCCGTTTCTCGGAATTTGTGTTGGCATGCAGATGTTGTTTGACAGCAGCGAAGAAAGCCCTGGAGTTGCAGGTCTTGGTGTAGTTGCCGGCGAGATTAAGTGGCTTCCTGAAGGCGTGCAGCGCCCCCAAATGCAGTGGAATCGACTGATCATAAAAAATCAGGATGATTTATTCGCTGGTCTGAGCGAGAATCCGTGGATGTATTTCGTGCACTCATTGTCGGCAGTTGCCAAAGACCAGTCTGTTGTAGCGGCAACGTGCAGTTATGGAAGTGAATTGCTGGCGGCGCTTCGCTTGCGAAATGTTTTTGCGACGCAGTTTCATCCTGAAAAGTCGGCAACTGAGGGGTTGCGAATTTTGGAGAACTTCGTCGACAGTTGTGCTGTCGCTGTGACTGCTAAATAGTTTCAATGAAAATTTCGCCGACTCGGCAAGAGTTTCATGCATTGGCCAATGACAACACGGTGATACCTGTGTGGGCTGAAGTTCTGGCCGATGTTGAAACGCCGGTTTCGGCATACATCAAACTTGTTGGCGATGCGCCAGGTTTTTTGCTCGAGTCAGTTGAGCATGGCGAGCGGTGGAGCAGATTTTCGTTTGTTGGGCGCGACCCGGTGGCGACGCTGGTGTTGCGCGACGGAAAGATAACAACGACTGGCACGGTGCCGAACTCAATGCCACGCGACAAAGGGATATTGGCCGCCATCGAATCGTTGCTCGCAACGTATCGTGCGCCATTGCATCCAGACTTGCCACCATTGCAAGGTGGTTTGATGGGTTTTCTTGGCTACGACGTAGTGCGCGAAATCGAGAACTTGCCGAATGTGCCGCATGAAGACCGCAATATGCCAGATGCGGTGATGAGCATGATTGGCTCGCTTGCAGCCTTTGATCACTGGCGTCAGCGTTGTTACATGATTGAAAGCGTGCCGGTTGCAGGCCTTGATGCTGCGGCGCGAGACGCGGCGTATGACGCAGCGATTATCCGCGTATATAAAGGTGTGGAAGATTTGTCGCGACCCGTTGTTCATACGCCAGTTGAGCCGCCGTTGCGTGATGACACGCTGAAAGTTGAATCGTCGATGCCTGGTGGCATGTATGAGCGCGCTGTTGAAGTTGCCAAAGACCACATCAGAGCAGGGGATATTTTTCAGGTTGTCTTGTCGCAGCGATTTGATGTGCAACTAGAGGCCGATGCGTTCGATGTTTATCGAGTGTTGCGACAGATTAATCCGAGCCCGTACATGTATTACGTGAAACATGATGATGTGACGATCGTTGGCTCATCACCTGAGCCGATGGTGCAGTTGCGCAACGGTCGCGTTGTGAGTCGACCGATTGCTGGCACTCGTAAACGAGGATTAGATGACGAGCAAGATCGTAAGTTGGCGGGCGAATTGAAAGAGAATCCCAAAGAACGTGCTGAGCATGTGATGCTTGTTGACCTGGCGCGAAACGATGTTGGTCGTGTCGCTGAATTTGGCACGATGAATGTTGATGAATTTATGACCCTTGAGCGATATAGCCACGTAATGCATTTGACTTCGCAGGTCTCTGGCACTTTGCGTTCTGGTCTCGGGCCAGTTGATGTATTGCGTGCGACTTTGCCTGCGGGCACTGTTAGTGGTGCGCCGAAGGTGCGAGCGATGCAAATTATTGACGCGTTAGAGCCGACGAAGCGTGGGCCTTATGCGGGTGTCGTTGGCTACGTTGATTTTTCGGGCAATCTCGATACGGCGATTGCGATTCGCACGATGTTTGTCGGTGATCATGGCGCGACGCTGCAGGCGGGTGCGGGCATTGTCGCTGACAGTGTGGCGAGCGAAGAGAGTCTTGAGTGCCGAAACAAAGCTGCAGCTCTAATTGCGGCGATTCCGGCGGCGCGGCGAATGACGAAGGCTCGCGAGCAAGCGCGGGAGCAGGCACAAGTGGCTAGTGCGGTGCGTTCAAAATGACCGGTTTTTACGTCGAACACGATCGCGATGTGCTGAATGTGCGAGGCATCGATGCACGCAAGTTCTTGCATTCGCAATTAGCCAACGATGTTGCGTCGTTAAAAGTTGGTGAGTCGCAATACAGCCTGCTGCTTGAGCCGACGGGCAAAATCACTTCGTTGGTGCGAGTGCATTGCAAATCTGATGAAGATTTTGTTTTAGATTGCGATGCGGGTTTCGGCGAAGTCTCGGCGACTCGGTTGTCTCGGTTCAAGATTCGCATCAAATGTGAGATCTCAAGTGGTGCGCAAAGGTTCGTGGCGGTGAGAGGTTTATCCGCAAATAATTATGCTGAATATTTGGCGCGTAACTCGGCGCTATCCGCGTGGCGAGAGAACGACTGCGCAGTTGATTTTGTGGCAAGCGAATTTGTCGCAGGCGATTTGCGTCAAGGTGCGGCTGACGAATTGGAACTAGCGCGTGTGAAGGCGAAGTGGCCGAAGATGGGTGTTGATATGACAACTAACTCGATGCCCGCAGAAACTGGATTGACCGATTGTGCGGTGAGTTTTACGAAGGGTTGCTATCCGGGGCAAGAGTTGGTTGAGCGAATGGACTCACGCGGTGCGACGGCGCCACGACAATTGCGTTTGATTCGTGCTGAAGCAGGCGCAAGTGCCGGTGCACCAGTCGTGCTCAACGGCGAAGAGATTGGTATGTATACGAGTGTTTGCCAAGAATTTGCATTGGCTTTGATCAAACGGTCGGCAGACAGCCGTTCAATCGAGATTGGCGCGTAAACTGCAGTATGCCTTTTATCTTCGCATTCGATCACAAACACCGTCGCGCACCAATGAGCATGAAAGATTTGCTCGGCGGAAAGGGTGCGAACCTCGCCGAAATGATGAGCGTGCTGAAGTTGCCTGTGCCACACGGTTTTACGGTGACAACAGATGCGTGTCGCGCCTATATGAAGGGCGGCTGGCCAAAGACTCTCGACAAAGAGTTGGCGACACATGTTGCGCAACTTGAAAAGAAAATGGGGGCCAAGCTTGGCGACCCGATGAACCCGTTGTTGGTGTCGGTGCGATCGGGCGCGAAGTTCTCGATGCCGGGCATGATGGACACAGTTTTGAACTTGGGTCTTAACGACCGCAGTGTTCAGGGTTTGGCGAAGTCGACAAATGACGAACGATTTGCATACGACAGCTATCGCCGATTCATTGCGATGTACGGTCGCATTGTTTTGGGCATTGACGGCGCAAAATTCGAGCATCCGTTTGAAGACGCTAAGAAATCTGCTGGCGTCACGAGCGATGCGGCGTTGTCGGCGAGTTCGTTGAAGGCACTTTGTGAGACGTTTAAGTCAGTAGTCAAGGCCGAAACAGGCAAGGAGTTTCCGCAAGAACCAGTCAAGCAATTGCGTGGTGCTGTTGAAGCGGTGTTTCGCTCATGGAATGGCGCTCGAGCGATTGCGTATCGTGTGCGTGAAAAAATTAGCCACGACCTCGGCACTGCAGTCAACGTGCAGGCGATGGTGTTCGGCAATCGTGACAACAACTCGGGTACGGGCGTTGGTTTCACGCGCAATGCGGCAACTGGCGAAAACAAACCTTATGGCGACTATTTAATTAATGCGCAGGGCGAAGATGTTGTGGCAGGCATTCGCAACACTGAAGATCTTGACGCACTGAAACGTCAGTTTCCGAGTGTGCACAAAGAGTTGTTGGCGATCTTTGATCGCCTCGAGCGTCACTACCACGACATGTGCGACACTGAGTTCACAATCGATCAGGGCAAGTTGTGGATGTTGCAGACTCGCGTGGGTAAGCGCACCGGTGCCGCAGCACTCAAGATGGCTGTTGATATGACCGCCGGAACGGGAAAAGGCAAGCAGTCATGGAAGATCAGCAAAAAAGAAGCGCTGATGCGAGTGAATGCAGAACATTTAGATCAGGTTTTGCATCCGCAATTTATTAATAAGACAAAAGCTGTTGCTAAAGGTTTGGCAGCGTCGCCTGGTGCTGCGGTGGGCAAAGTTTATTTCACTGCAGATGACGCCGAAGCCGCCGCCAAGAGTGGCGAGCCGGTTATTTTGGTGCGCAGCGAGACGAGCCCAGAAGACGTGCACGGCATGATGGTGGCGAAAGGTATTTTGACTTCGCGCGGTGGACTCGTGAGCCATGCTGCAGTTGTTGCGCGCGGTTGGGGAACGCCAGCCGTTGTTGGTGCTGATGCAGTGCAAATTGACGGAAAGATGTTTCGCGCTGGCGACGTAGTTGTTCGTGAGGGTGATGTGATTTCGCTCGACGGCACAACAGGTGAAGTTATGTTGGGCGCAATGCAGTTGACTGCGGCCGAACCGACAAAAGAGTTTCAAACTATTTTGAAGTGGGCCGACGAGATTCGCAAGGGCAAGCTTGCTGTGCGCGCGAATGCCGACACGGCCGAAGACGCTTCGAAGGCTCGTGAATATGGCGCAGAGGGCATTGGTTTGTGCCGCACTGAGCACATGTTCTTGGCGCCTGATCGTTTGCCGGTCGTGCGTCGAATGATTTTGGCGAGCACGCCTGCTGAAGAAACTGCAGCGCTCGAAGAGTTGCGCGCGGTGCAAAAAGAAGATTTTGCTTCGTTGTTGCGAGCAATGTCTGGTTTGCCTGTGACTGTGCGATTATTGGACCCACCGTTGCACGAGTTCTTGCCGAATGTCGACGAACTCGAGATTAAGGCAGCGACAACTGGTCTCGATGAGCAAGAACGCAAGTTGTTGCGCGCGGCCCACGATTGGGCAGAGGTTAATCCGATGCTCGGAACTCGCGGTGTGCGACTTGGTGTGATTAAGCCGGGACTTTATGCGATGCAAGTGCGCGCGCTGATGCAGGCGGCCGATCAGGTTGCAGACGAGGGTTACGAGCCGATCGTCGAAGTGATGATTCCGTTGACGGTGACTCGTGAAGAGTTGGCTCTCGCGCGATCGTGGGTCGAGGGCGTGCTTGTTGAGCACTCGGCGCGATTGAAAGATAAAGGCGCTGGTCTCGGAAAGCGTGGCTTGCGCGGCAAGAAGATCACGCGACCGAAAGTAACGATCGGCACGATGATTGAGACGCCGCGTGCGGCTCTGCGTGCAGACGAATTGGCTGAGCATTCTGATTTCTTCAGTTTCGGCACGAACGACCTGACGCAGATGACTTTTGGTTTTTCACGCGACGATGTCGAGAGCCGAATGATGCCTGCGTATCTTGAGGCTGGTTTGCTGAAGCGAAACCCGTTCGAGACGATTGATCAGACTGGTGTTGGCGAACTTGTTGAGATCGCTGCCAAGCGTGGTCGCAAGGCTAAGCGCAAGTTGAAACTCGGCGTTTGCGGTGAGCACGGTGGCGACCCTGAGTCGATCGCTTTGTTCTATCGCGCGGGTCTTGACTACGTGTCGTGCTCGCCGTATCGCATTCCGATTGCACGCCTCGCTGCCGCCCAATCAATCATCGGCGGTCTCAAAACCGAAACCAAATAACCAGACACATTTCACTTGCTCACTATCGAGTGACCAAGTGCGGCTTTGAAGACTGCGATGTGTGTTTGGGGTGGTTGGTGGCGGGGTGGTGGATGATTTAGTATGTAGGCATAGCCCGACTTGCCTATTGGTAAGCGATCATCGGGGGAAGTAAAACCGAAACAAAAGTCTCGGTTCATCACCCGAAAGGTCCAGCAAGTTACACATGTTGAATATGTTGTTCGCCGCAGGTACAGAAAAAGAAAATTTCGTTGACGTTGTAATCCCATCGTGGGGTTGGCCGATGTTGCTGGTCGTTATCGCTGGCGCGTTGATAATCGATTTGTTGGTCTTCCATCGTAAGGCGCATGTAATTGGTATTCGCGAAGCAGCTATCGAGAGCGCGATTTGGATTGGTCTTGGTCTCGCATTCACCGGTGTAATTGCGTGGATGTTCTCGGGCCAAGGCGAGGGCACGTCATCTGCTGTCGAATATCTCTCGGGCTATTTGATTGAAAAAAGTCTCTCGGTTGACAATGTATTTGTGTGGGCGATGATTTTTGCTCACTTCAAAGTGCCGCGCGAGTATCAACACCGCACACTCTTTTGGGGGATTTTCGGCGCACTCGTTTTGCGATTCGTGTTCATAATCGTCGGCGTCGCAGTCATCACGCGGTTTCAATTCTTGTTGCTTGTGTTCGGTATCTTCCTCATCTATACCGGTGTAAAAATCTTTACATCAGGCGATGACGAAGGCGACCCATCAGAGATGCGCACGATGAAGCTTTTCAGGCGATTCGTGCCATCGGTCGATCACTACGACGGACAAAAAATGTTTACCCGAGTTAACGGTCATCGCATGGCGACGCCATTGCTAGCAGTATTGGTAGTCATCGAAGTTTCTGACGTGATTTTCGCAGTCGACTCGGTGCCTGCAGTTTTGGCAGTCAGTCGCGAGCAGTTCATTGTGTTTGCGTCGAACGCATTCGCAATTCTCGGTTTGCGTGCGCTGTACTTCTTGCTCGCCGATATGCGCGAGCGGTTCGTCTATATGCCGCACACAATTTCGTTGCTGTTGATTTATGTCGGCATCAAGATGTCGATCGCTATTTGGTATCACATTCCGGTACCAATTTCGTTGGGCATAATCATCACGGTTCTGACCGTCGGCATCGTGGCCTCAATTGCGAAAGACCGAAGCAAAAAGGCTTAAATAACACCGATGAACTAGCCTTCGCTCGTGGCGATTGCGGATACAGACATTGAGCGACTAAGAGAATCGGTGTCGATAGTTGACACGATTCAGGGCTATGTGCAGTTGCGTCGAGTCGGGCGAAACTGGGTTGGCCTTTGTCCGTTTCATGCCGAGAAATCTGGTTCGTTTAACGTTCGCGAGGAAACTCGCCGCTACAAGTGTTTCGGCTGTGGAGCATCGGGGGATGTTTTCAAATTCATTCAAGAAATCGAGCACCTCGACTTTGTTGGCGCGATCGAGCACATTGCAGGCAAAGCCGGCTATCAACTGACTTACACATCGGGCGGTCAGAGCAAAGACAGACAACGCTCGAAAAAACTCACCGAAATCATGTCGCAGGCCGTTGAGTGGTATCACAATCGACTCTTGACCGCACCTGATGCACGCGTCGCCCGCGATTATCTGCGCGAGCGCGGTTTGTCGGGAGATGTTGCCCGCGAGTTCAAACTCGGTTGGGCGCCAGACGATTGGGATGCTCTGTCACGCGACCTCGGTGTATCGATCGACTTGTTGCGTGAAACAGGTTTGGGTTTCATCAATAAACGCGGCAAAGCACAAGATTCATTTAGGGCACGCGTGATGTTTCCGATTTTTCGCGATTCGGGTGAGCCTGTTGCTTTTGGTGGACGAATCTTGCCCGGCAGCAAAGATCCCGCAAAATACAAAAATTCTCCCGAGACGGCAATTTATGCCAAAAGCAAAACTCTTTACGGTTTGAATTGGGCAAAAGCCGAAATCGTGACAGCCGACGAAGTGATCGTCTGCGAGGGTTACACCGATGTGATCGGTTTTCACCGAAGCGGTGTTCGACGCGCGGTTGCAACTTGCGGCACTGCGCTAACCGAAGACCATGTTCGACTGTTGAAGCGATTTGCGAAAAAAGTTGTATTGGCATTCGATGCCGATAGTGCTGGCCAAGGCGCAGCAGCGCGTTTTTATGAGTGGGAGCAGCGCTACAAAGTCGAAGTCGGCGTGGCGCATTTTCCGCAAGGAAAAGACCCGGGTGATTTAGCTAATTCAGACCCTGGAGCGTTGGCAAAAGCGGTCGCAAGCGCGCAGCCATTTTTGGGTTTTCGTTTGCAACGAGTTCTTGATGCAGGTTCGGTCGCATCACCCGAGGCGAGATCGCGCACCGCTGAGCAGGCGATGTCTGTGATCAATGAACACCCCGATACAAACGTGCGAAAAATTTATGCGGGCCAAGTTGCAACGCATGTCGGCATACCAGTCGTCGACTTAGTAAAACTTGCCGAGCGACGCACGCGAAACCCGTCGGTGACAATCTCGACGACCCCGACAAATCGGCTCAGCGAATCAGCCGAGTTTGTAGTGCTGGCATTGATGTTTTCACATTGGGATGAAATTGCCGACTGGTTGTCTGAAGCGCTCTTTTTAGACGACGTAAATCGCCGTGCCTACATCGCCGCGGGTTCGGCACTTGGCGATGTCGCAAAAGCCCTCGAACTTGCCGACCCTGAGGCGCGCGAAGTTTTAGAGCGCGCAGCGGTTGCTGATGTTGAGTCGCAACCAGTCAGAGAAGCCTGGAATTTGCTTGCCGCTGCAGTTCGCCGAGAGTTGGCACATCGCGTGACTGTCAGCGACCCGGAGCAAATTCAAATTGATCGTGCCGCGCGAATCTTGCTTGAACAGTTAGATGTGCAAAATATGGCAGAATCTGCAGCAGAGCAATTGCTCAGTTGGTTGAACATTCGGGTTGGGGAGCATGAGTGACAACATCGACGGCTAAAGACTCAATCGGGTCTGACTCGGTTCGCTTGTACTTGAGCGAAATCGGCCAAGTGCCATTGCTTACCGCTGACGAAGAAAAAGACTTAGGTAAGAAGATCAAAGCCGGTCTTGTTGCACAAGCGAAACTCAATACATCAGATGGCGATTTGAGTTTTGCTGAACGTCGCAAATTGCAACGTACGGCAAAAGATGGCGAAAAAGCCAAAGACCACATGGTGCGAGCGAATCTTCGACTTGTTGTTTCGGTCGCCAGACGTTATGACAGAAAAGAATTGCAACTTGCCGACTTAATTCAAGAAGGCAACATCGGCTTGATGCATGCAGCCGACAAATACGACTATGAAAAAGGTTTTAAGTTCTCGACCTATGCAACTTGGTGGATTCGTCAGTCGATGACGAGAGCACTTGCTGATCAGGGTCGAAACATTCGCATTCCGGGGCACATGATGGAAGTTGTCAATCGTGTGCAGCGTGCTGAACGAGATTTGACGGCCGAACTTGGACGCATGCCAACACCCGAAGAAGTTGCGCTGCGCAGCAGTTTGACGGTCGAAAAACTTCTTGACATTATGCAGTTGGCAATACCGACGACAAGTCTTGATGCGCCAGTGGGCTACAACACTGATGACTTGACGGTGGGCGACACGATTGCCGACACCGACGAAAATGATCCGATTAGTTCAACTGAAAGATCGCAGTTGCGCGAAGCGGTCGAGAGAACACTAAAAGACCTGCCAGAGCGCGAACAAGAAATTGTGGCGATGCGTTTTGGTATCGGTCAGTTTGACC
>BJFV01000019.1 GCA_014190055.1 Actinomycetes bacterium | reverse complement strand
ATTCATGGCAAATGCAAGCGCAGAAAAAATTGCGGTAGTTAAAGAGGTGAGCGAGAAACTCGCCAAGTCAAACGCTGCGATCATTACTGAATATCGCGGATTGTCTGTTGGTTCGTTGGCAACTTTGCGCCGCGCCCTTCGCCCACACGGCGCTGAATACAAGGTCTACAAAAATACGCTTGCTCGTTTCGCAGCTCGCGAGTCTGGTTACGCCGAACTCGAACAATTCTTGAAGGGCCCAGCAGCCATCACTTTTGTCGAGGGGGACGCCTCGGCTGTTGCGAAGGTTCTCAAGACTCACGCAAAAGAAAATCCACTTCTTGTGTTAATGGGTGGCGTAGTTGCCGGAAAAGCGATCAGCGCAAAAGAACTTAAGGCTCTTGCCGATCTTCCACCGCGCGAAGTCATGCTCGCTCAACTTGCTGGCATGTTGCAAGCACCACTCACCAAGACGGCAAACATGTTCGCAGCGTTGCCGCGTAAGACCGCATATGCCCTCAAGGCACTCGTTGAACAACGTGAAGCGGCATAAAGAATTAATCAAAACTAATTAATTAACAAATAAAAGGAGAAACAAAAATGGCACTTACAAAAGATCAGATTCTTGACGGAATCTCAGAACTCACAGTTCTCGAACTCAAAGATCTTCTCTCGGCATTCGAAGAGAAGTTCGGCGTGACAGCAGCAGCCCCAGTGGCAGTTGCAGCAGCCGGCGGTGCAGCACCAGCAGCAGAAGCAGGCGCAGAAAAAGACGAGTTCACTGTCATCTTGAAAGATGGTGGCGCTCAGAAGATTGCCGTTATCAAGGCAGTACGTGAATTGACACAACTTGGCCTCAAAGAAGCCAAGGACCTTGTCGATGGCGCACCGAAGCCAGTATTAGAAAAGGCCAGCAAGGACGACGCCGCCAAGGCGAAGGCCAAGCTTGAAGAGGCCGGCGCAACCGTCGAACTCGCGTAATAACTCGCTCTCGGCGCCTGGGTCTTCCGGGCGCCTTGAACGTGCATTTTGGTCTTCGGGTTGGTGAGTTTCTTATATTCACCGATAGGCTCGTAGACCGCCGTGCAATGCCCTTTGAGTGATTCAAAAAAATTTCTCAGCGGGCATTTCACTCTAATTTTTCTGCTTGCCAATTTCTAACCCTAGGAGTACACTCGTGGCCCTTCGTGCTGATGCACGCGAACGTTATTCGTTCGCAACACTTTCCGATGCAATGGAAATCCCGAACTTAATTGGTGTTCAACGTGAAAGTTTCGAGTGGTTTCTCACAGAAGGTTTGCGAGAGGTCTTTGAAGATATTTCTCCGGTCAAGGGTGTAAGCGATGACTTGCAGCTCGAACTGACATTTGATCCAGACGATGCTGATCTAAACCCAAAACCAAAATTCACTGAAGCCGAATGTCGCGATCGTGACATGACCTATTCGGTTCCAAAATTTGTCAAAGCGAAGTTCTTGAACCGTCCGACCGGCGAAATCAAAGAGCAGACAGTCTTCATTGGCGACTTCCCGAAGATGACCGACAAAGGCACTTTCATTATCAACGGCACCGAGCGTGTTGTGGTTAGTCAGTTGGTTCGTTCACCAGGCGTGATCTTCGAACCAGGTGAGCGCTTTCGTTTGCGCAACTTGTCGAAGTATCAGCTTGTAAAAGGCACGATTCACCCAAGTCGCGGCGAGTGGCTCGAGTTCGACGTTGAGCACAAGCCAGGCAAAGAAGTAACCGCTGGCACCCGCGTTGCGCGCAAGCGTCGCATGGGCATCTTCACGATCATTCGTGCACTCGGCTACGACGAAATCAACGCCCCGGGTTTCATTGATCGCTTCGTCAACTACTTCGACTTCCTTGAAGATCAGTGGCGCCGTGAAAAAGTTGTTGCCCCGACCCGCGAAGAAGCGTTGCTTGAAATTTACAAGCGTGCTCGACCAAGCGAACCGCAAAACGTCGAAGCAGCCCGTGTTTATTTCGAACAGGCTTTCTTTGGTGTTCGATATAACTTGTCACGAGTTGGTCGCTACAAACTGAACCGCAAACTTGGCGGCGAGTTGAAGAAGATTCAAGAAATGTTCGGTCTCAAAGTTGGACCAGAACTTGGCAAACTCGATTTGCCAACTGAAGACCAAGATGTTTTGAGTCGCTGCGAAGTTTTGGCGACCATCAGCTACATGTTGCACCTTGTGAAGCAAGAGCCTGGTTACCGCCTTGACGACCAAGACCACTTCGCAAACCGTCGAATTCGTTCTGTAGGTGAATTGATTCAGAACCAAGTTCGCATTGGTCTTTCGCGTATGGAGCGCGTGGTTCGTGAGCGTATGACGACTCAAGATTCTGAGGCGATCTCGCCACAGACTTTGATCAACGTTCGCCCAGTTGTGGCCGCAATTAAAGAGTTTTTCGGCACCTCACAGTTGTCGCAATTTATGGACCAAGTCAACCCGTTGTCGGGTTTGACGCACCGTCGTCGTCTTTCGGCCCTTGGACCTGGTGGTCTTAGCCGCGAGCGCGCAGGTTTCGAAGTTCGAGACGTTCACTTCTCGCACTACGGCCGTATGTGCCCAATTGAAACGCCAGAAGGTCCGAACATCGGTCTGATTGGCGCGCTTTCAACGTATGCACGTGTTAATCCGTTTGGTTTCATCGAAACGCCATATCGCCGAGTGCGCGGTGGCATTGTTACCGACGAAATCAAATACATGGCAGCCGACGAAGAAGAAAATTACGTCGTTGCTCAGGCCAACACGCCAATTTTGCCAGACGGTCGTTTGCGCGACGAGCGCGTACTCGTGCGTCGTTCGCCGCAGGCTGCAAGTTTGGAAGACTTGAAGAAAATGCTCGAAGCAGAAAGCTTCTTCGGCGCAACAACAGACATCGGTTATGTAACACCGGCAGAAGTTGACTTCATTGACGTTTCACCAAAACAAATTGTTTCAATTGCAACTGCGTTGATTCCGTTCCTTGAGCACGACGATGCAAACCGTGCGTTGATGGGTGCAAACATGCAACGTCAGGCTGTGCCATTGATTCGTGCTGAAGCGCCATACATCGGCACGGGTGTTGAAGCTCGCGCTGCACGCGACGGCGCCGACTTGGTTTTGGCAAAAGACGACGGTGTAGTCGAGTCAATTACTGGTTCGTCGATTGTCATTAAATACGAGAACCTTCCGAAGCGTGAGCACGAACACAAGCTGTTCAAGTTCTTGCGTTCAAACCAAGACACATGCATCAACCAAATTGTGCGTGTCAAAGAGGGACAAAAAGTTAAGAAGGGTGATCTCATCGCCGACGGTCCAAGCACCGACGAAGGCGAGCTCGCACTTGGCAAAAACTTGCTCGTGGCTTTGATGCCATGGGAGGGCTACAACTTCGAAGACGCAATCATTTTGTCAGAGCGTCTTGTAAAAGAAGATGTATTGACTTCGATTCACATTCACGAATACGAAGTTGATGCTCGCGACACAAAGCTTGGCGCAGAAGAAATCAGCCGTGACATTCCGAACTTGTCAGAAGAAATTTTGGCCGACCTCGACGATCGCGGCATTATTCGCGTCGGTGCAGAAGTAGGCCCTGGCGACGTTCTTGTTGGCAAAGTGACACCTAAAGGTGAAACTGAGTTAACGCCAGAAGAGCGATTGCTTCGCGCAATTTTCGGTGAAAAGTCGAAAGAAGTTCGCGACACTTCGCTTAAGGTTCCGCACGGTGAAGGCGGCAAGGTCATCGACGTCAAGGTGCTCAAGCGCGCCGCCGAGGGTGATGATGAGCCAGGTGACGAATTGCCACCAGGTGTCAACCAAATCGTGAAGATTCACGTAGCGCAAAAGCGCAAAATTAGCGTTGGCGACAAACTCGCTGGTCGTCACGGCAACAAGGGTGTTATCTCAAAGATTTTGCCAGTCGAAGACATGCCATATCTCGAAGACGGCACTCCGGTTGACATCATCTTGAACCCACTTGGTGTACCAAGCCGAATGAACATCGGTCAGGTACTCGAGGCTCACTTGGGCTATTGCGCCCGATGGGGTTGGTACGACGAGAAGAATGACAAAACTGTTGGCGCGAATCCAGTTCGTGGCACAGAGTCAAAGACCCGTCCATCGACGCCACCGGCGACATTCATCTCAACACCAGTTTTCGACGGTGCACATTGGGATGAAGACGATCAGGCAGGTTCACACCCGACGATTCAATCGATTCTCAAGAACTTGAACCCAGAGTCGGTCGACGGCAAGCGAATGATCGGCACTGATGGCAAAACTGTTCTGCGCAACGGTCGCACAGGTTTGCCGTATGACAACCCGATCACAGTTGGCTATATGTACATCTTGAAACTCAACCACTTGGTTGACGACAAGATTCACGCTCGTTCGACTGGTCCATACTCGATGATTACGCAGCAACCATTGGGCGGCAAGGCTCAATTCGGTGGTCAGCGATTCGGCGAAATGGAAGTGTGGGCACTCGAGGCCTACGGCGCTGCATATTGCTTGCAAGAACTATTGACGATTAAGAGCGACGACGTTCTCGGACGAGTGCGCGTTTACGAAGCAATTGTTAAGGGCGACAACATTCCAGAGCCGGGCATTCCTGAGAGCTTCAAGGTGTTGATGAAAGAAATGCAAGCACTCTGCCTTGACGTTGAAGTTATTTCGCATGAAGGCAAGCAAGTCGAGCTCACAGATCTCGATGAAGAAGTCTTCACTGCAGTTCGTGAACTTGGTATCGACATCAGCCGCAACGAGCGTGGTTCAGATGCCGATGATCGCGAACGCGAGCGTCGACGAGAGAAGGCTTTCTAATGATTAACCGCAGCAATTCAGAAGGGTTGGCACGTCCATGAGCGATGTAGTAATCGAAGACAACAAGCGCAAGTTGGATATCAACAGCTTTCAACAATTGCGCATCGGTTTGGCAACTGCCGACGACATTCGCAACTGGTCACGTGGCGAGGTAAAGAAGCCAGAGACCATTAACTACCGAACATTGCGCCCAGAGCGTGACGGTCTGTTCTGCGAAAAAATCTTCGGACCAACCCGCGATTGGGAATGCTATTGCGGTAAATACAAGCGAGTTCGCTTCAAGGGCATCATTTGTGAAAAGTGCGGCGTTGAAGTAACTCGTTCAAAAGTGCGTCGTGAGCGCATGGGCCATATCGAACTTGCTGCACCTGTTGTGCACATTTGGTATCTCCGCGGTACCCGTAGTTGGTTGGCATATCTTCTCGGCGGTTTAGAGTCGCGCGAAGAAATCAAGGCCAAGCAACTTGAGAAAGTTATTTACTTTGCTGCGTGGTTGGTGAGCGCTGTCGATGAAGATCGTCGCCATGTTGAGTTGCCAGATCTCGAGAAAGAATATCTCGAAGACCGTGACTTGATGATCAAGCAACGCGAAAAAGAAATCAAGTTGCGTCAAAAAGATGCTGAGGCTGAGCTAAAGCAACTTGAAAAAGACGGTGCAAAAGAGAGTGATATTCGCGCTCGTCAAAAGCTGATCGACAAAGACATTCAAATGATCGGCGATCGCCACACCAAAGACCTTGATCGTCTCGAGCGTGCATTTGAAACTTTCCAGAAGCTTCACCCACGAATGATCATTGACGACGAAGAACTCTGGCGTGAAATCAAAGACCGCTACGAAGATTATTTCACCGGCGGCACAGGTGCAGAAGCAATCAAAGTTTTGATCGACACGATCGACTTTGACGCTGAAGAAGTAATTTTGCGCGATGCAATCATGAACGGTCTCAACGGTAAGCCGTTGTCGACTCAGCGCAAGCAAAAAGCGATTAAGCGTTTGAAGATTGTCGCTTCGTTCAACCGAAAAGATAAAGACGAGCGCTTGGTCAACAACCCGAAGGCGATGATCCTCGATGTGATTCCGGTGATTCCACCAGAGTTGCGTCCGATGGTTCAGCTTGACGGTGGCCGTTTTGCAACTTCAGACCTGAACGACCTTTATCGTCGTGTGATTAACCGCAACAACCGTTTGAGCCGTTTGCTCGAACTTGGTGCGCCAGAAATTATCGTCAACAACGAAAAGCGAATGTTGCAAGAAGCAGCAGACGCTCTGTTCGACAACGGTCGTCGTGGTCGCCCTGTAAGCGGCCCGGGCAATCGTCCACTGAAGTCGTTGTCAGATGGCCTTAAGGGTAAACAAGGTCGTTTCCGTCAGAACTTGCTCGGTAAGCGCGTTGACTACTCGGGTCGTTCAGTAATCGTGGCTGGTCCGACTTTGCGTCTGCAGCAGTGCGGTTTGCCGAAGTTGATGGCACTCGAGTTGTTCAAGCCATTCGTGATGAAGCGATTGGCTGACCAGCAACTTGCGCAGAACATCAAATCTGCCAAGCGCATGGTTGAGCGTCGTCGCCCGCAAGTTTGGGACGTACTCGAAGAAGTAATTAAAGAGCACCCAGTTCTTTTGAACCGCGCGCCGACTTTGCACCGCTTGGGTATTCAAGCTTTCGAACCTGTGTTGGTTGAGGGTAAGGCAATTCACCTGCACCCACTTGTTTGCACAGCGTTCAATGCTGACTTTGACGGTGACCAGATGGCAGTTCACTTGCCGTTGTCAGTTGAAGCACAAGCAGAAGCTCGCGTGTTGATGCTCTCGGCGAACAACATTTTGTCACCAGCATCTGGTCGACCAATTGTTACTCCACAGCAAGACCTTGTAATCGGCGGTTTCTATTTGACTCGCGATGACGCTGGTTTGGCCGGCGAAGGTCGCGTTTTCAAGTCAATGTGGGAGATCACTCGTGCACTTGACGAGGGCAGTCTCAAATTGCACGCCAAGATCAAGGTTCTTGAAAAAGATGATCAAGGCAATTCGACATACTTCGAATCAACTGCGGGTCGCATGTTGTTTGAAGAAGTGTTGCCAGCAGACTTCTCGAAGCGATTTGGTCACATCACAGCGCCGGTAAAGAAAAAAGAATTCGGCGTGATCGTAGAACGACTTAGCGACAACTATCCAAAAGCAGTCATTGCGTCGTCACTAGATGCGATCAAGAATCTTTGCTATCGCTACGCGTCGCAATCAGGTTTGACTGTCTCGGTCGATGACGTAAAGACTCCGGCAGCCAAGCGCGGCATTCTCGACGGCTACGAAAAGCAGGCCGAGAAGGTTGAGACACAGTTCCGTCGTGGCATTATCACTGACGGCGAGCGTCGTAGCCAAGAAGTTCGAATTTGGACCGCTGCAACATCTGATGTTCAGCAAGCAATGGAAAAAGAGTTCAAAGAACTTCGCTTCAACCCAGTTGACATGATGATCAACTCTGGTGCTCGTGGAAACATGACCCAGATGCGTCAGATTGCAGGTATGCGTGGTCTTGTGGCTAACCCTCGCGGTGACATGATTCCTCGTCCGATCAAGAGCAACTTCCGTGAAGGTTTGCAAACTCTTGAGTATTTCATTGCAACTCCTGGTGCACGTAAAGGTCTTGTCGACACAGCGTTGCGTACTGCTGACTCGGGTTATTTGACTCGACGTCTGCATGACGTGGCACAAGAACTGATCGTTCGCGAAGATGATTGTGGCACGACACTTGGTGTTTGGGTAGAAAACGTTGCGGCCGATACTGCCAACACACGTTCATACCTTGAGACAAAGTTGTTTGGTCGTGCGTTGCTCAATGACGTTGAACTGAGCGATGGTTCAGTCATGCCACGCAACACAATCGTCGGCGATGAAGAGATGGCAACACTGCGCAACGACTCAAAAGTTACGCGTGTGCGAGTTCGTTCAGTTTTGACATGTGACGCCGAAGTTGGCGTTTGCGCCAAGTGTTACGGTCGCTCGCTGGCAACAGGTAAGGACATCGAATTGGGTGAGGCAGTAGGTGTTATTGCTGCTCAGTCAATTGGTGAGCCTGGTACTCAGTTGACGATGCGTACATTCCACACTGGTGGTGTTGCAGGTAAGGACATCGCAGGTGGTTTGCCACGCGTTGTTGAACTTTTCGAAGCTCGCAACCCGAAGGGTTCAGCACGACTTGTGCCTGTCACCGGCGTTGTTCGAATTCTCGAAGACGAAGGCAAGGGTATTCCGATCAAGTTCATTGACGATCAAGGTCAAGAAATTGAGATCATCTTGCCAACAGGTAGCCGACCACTCGTAAAAGACGGACAAAATCTTGAAGCGGGAGATCGAATCACCGACGGTCCATTAGATCCAAAAGAACTGATGCAGATCAAGGGCATTCGCGAAACTCAGCAATACCTGGTCGAAGAAGTGCAAAGGGTTTATCGCGACCAAGGTGTAGCGATTCACGACAAGCACATCGAATTGATCGTTCGTCAGATGACACGACGCGTAAGCGTTCAAGAACCTGGTGACACACATTTCTTGCCAGGTCATCGCGCAGACTCGAAAGAGTTCCGTGACGTCAACCGCGCAATCGTTGAACAAGGAAAGAAACCAGCCGAAGGTCGCCCAGAATTGATGGGTATCACCAAGGCATCGTTGGCAACCGAGTCTTGGTTGTCGGCGGCTTCTTTCCAAGAGACGACTCGTGTTCTCACAGAAGCGGCGATTGATGGCAAGTCAGATCATTTGGTTGGCCTCAAAGAAAACATCATCATCGGTAAGTTGATCCCTGCTGGTACCGGCATGGATCGTTACAACCTGTTTGATGTCAGCGCGCCAGATTATGTGCCGATGCCTTATTACTCGAGCGACGACGAAGCCGACCCAGCCGCATATTTGGCAGGCCTGCAAGGCAACTATGTCGCCGATGATGAGCCGCTTGACGAGGTTGAATCTGAACTTGTCGCTGATGAAGTAGTTGCTGAATCAGCCGTCGAGACAGTTAGTGATGCGACTGCGCAAGCAGTTGAGTCTGCGCCAGATGCAGGTTTTGCAACTGACTCAGACGACGTCACAGACACAGATATCGCTCAATAACCGCAATAACTAGAGAATCATCTAGTTGGGGCAGGTTGCCGAGACGAGGCGTTGAACCGTAGTATTCACTGTCCCGTTTTGGGGTGGTTTTGTTAGTCGGTTTTCAATCAAGCAATTTAAGAAAAGGTCGTTTCGTGCCCACAATTCAACAGTTGATCCGCCAGGGTCGTAGCTCGAAGTCTTCGAAGACTAAGACTCCTGCGCTCAAAGGTTCACCTCAACGTCGTGGTGTATGCACTCGCGTTTTCACGACTACTCCGAAGAAACCAAACTCAGCATTGCGCAAAGTCGCCCGTGTACGTCTGACTAGCGGTGTCGAAATCACTGCTTACATTCCGGGCGAGGGTCACAATTTGCAAGAGCACTCAATCGTGCTTGTTCGTGGTGGTCGTGTACGCGACTTGCCAGGTGTTCGTTACAAAGTTATTCGTGGCGCACTTGACGCCGCTGGTGTAAAAGATCGCAAGCAATCTCGCAGCAGCTACGGCGCGAAGAAAAAGTAAAGGAATAGTTCATGCCACGTAAAGGTCCAGTCGCTCGTCGTGAGTTCGCAGCAGATCCGGTTTATCGTTCAGCCCTCGTAACTCAGATCGTCAACAAAGTTATGTTGCACGGCAAAAAGAGCATCGCTGAGTCAATTGTTTATGACGCGATGAAAGTAATGGAAACAAAAATGGGTGCCGAGCCACTAACTGCAGTCAAGCGCGCAGTTGACAACGTGAAGCCGCCTCTTGAAGTTCGCAGTCGTCGCGTTGGTGGCGCTACTTATCAAGTACCAGTCGAAGTGCGACCACGTCGTGCAACAACTCTTGCAATTCGTTGGATCGTAGAGAATGCACGTAGCCGTCGTGAGAAAACAATGGCCGAGTGTTTGGCTAGCGAATTAATGGATGCATCAAATGGTCTTGGCGCGTCGATGAAGAAGCGCGAAGACATGCAAAAGATGGCCGAGTCGAACAAAGCGTTCGCTCACTACCGCTGGTAATCAGCAGAACAAGTTAATAGGTACACCCCCATGCCATCACGCGAGTATCCACTTGAGAAATACCGAAACATCGGCATCATGGCGCACATTGACGCCGGTAAGACGACGACAACAGAGCGAGTTCTTTACTACACCGGAAAGACTTACAAGATCGGTGAAGTGCACGAAGGTGCAGCCGTTATGGACTTCATGGTGCAAGAACAAGAGCGTGGCATCACCATTACTTCGGCTGCGACGACCGCAGTTTGGCGCGGACACCGCATCAACATCATTGACACCCCTGGTCACGTTGACTTCACAATTGAAGTAGAGCGTTCTTTGCGCGTGCTTGACGGCGCAGTTGCAGTGTTCGACTCAGTTGCAGGCGTTGAGCCACAAACCGAAACAGTTTGGCGCCAGGCCAACAAATACAAGGTTCCGCGTATGTGCTTCATTAACAAAATGGACCGCACTGGCGCAAACTTCTATCGCACTCTCGACATGATCAAAGACCGTTTGCAGACAGTGCCTGCAGTTTTGCAGTTGCCATATGGTGGCGAAGCAAACTTCAAAGGCCTTATCGACATCGTAAAGATGAAGGCAATCGTCTGGGACGGCGACGAGAAAGATTCGCCGTATCACGAAGAAGAAATTCCGGCTGAATACATTGACAAAGCCAAGCAATATCGCGCTGAACTTCTCGACTTGGTTGCATCAGAAGATGAGCAACTCATGGAGAAGTTCTTGGCTTCTGATGATTTGAGCGAAGAAGATTTGCGCTCAGGCATTCGTAAAGGCACTTTGGCATTTAGTTTTGTGCCAATTCTTTGTGGCTCGGCATTCAAGAACAAAGGCGTGCAGCAAATGCTTGATGCAGTTGTTGATTACATGCCATGCCCGCTCGATATTCCGCCAGCAAACGGCACAAGCGTAAATGGTGACGAGACACTGACACGTCAAGCCGATGAGAAAGCGCCGTTCTCGGCACTCGCATTCAAGATCGTGGCAGATCCATTCGGTCGCTTGACATACTTCAGGGTTTATTCAGGCACGATCACCAAGGGTGACGAGGTTTATAACTCGGTTAAAGAAAAGCGCGAGCGAGTTGGTCGTTTGTTGTTGATGCATGCGAACCAACGAGAAGACATCGAGTTCGCAATGGCGGGCGACATCGTTGCAGGTCTTGGTTTCAAAGACGTAACTACTGGTGACACTCTTTGCGATCGCGGCGACCCGATCGTGCTCGAGCGAATGATTTTCCCTGAGCCGGTAATTCACGTTGCTATCGAACCAAAGACAAAGAACGACCAAGACAAACTTGGTAAAGCTTTGAAGTCATTGTCAGACGAAGACCCAACATTCAGAGTGCGCACCGACGAAGAAACTGGTCAAACAGTTATCTCAGGAATGGGTGAGTTGCACCTTGAAATTCTCGTAGACCGAATGCAGCGTGAGTTTGCAGTTGACGCAACTGTCGGCAAGCCACAAGTTGCGTATCGCGAAACAGTTACTAAGAAAATCGAGAACATCGAATACCGACACATCAAACAAACTGGTGGTTCTGGTCAGTTCGCAGTTGTCAAAGTAACGATCGAGCCAAGCGGCCCAGGTGGCGGTTATCAGTTTGAAGACGAAATCACCGGTGGTCGAATTCCGCGCGAATACATTCAGCCGGTGAACCAGGGCATTCAATCAGCCCTTGATTCGGGTGTGCTCGCTGGTTACCCAACTGTGGACGTCAAAGTTTCATTGGTTGACGGTCAATACCACGACGTTGACTCAAGCGAAATGGCATTCAAGATTGCCGGTCAAATGGTGTTCCGTAAGGCTGCTCAATTGGCCCGTCCAATCCTTCTTGAGCCGATTATGGCTGTAGAAGTCGTAACTCCAGAGGACTACATGGGCGACGTAATCGGCGACCTTTCAAGCCGCCGAGGCCGAATTGAAGGCATGGAAGCCAATGGAAATGCACAAATCGTGCGTTCGCAGGTTCCGCTTTCGGAAATGTTCGGATACAGTACAGACCTGCGTTCTCGCACTCAAGGGCGTGCGACTTACACGATGCAGTTTCATTCGTATCAGCAAGTGCCCGAAGCAATATCAACCGAAATCATCAAGCGCGTGCGCGGCGAATAACCGAGCAAGCCAAAGTTTTAACAGTAACCAGCAATAACAGGAGAGAAGAACAATGAGCAAAGCGAAATTCGAGCGCAACAAGCCACACGTCAACATTGGCACGATGGGCCACATTGACCACGGCAAAACAACTTTGACTGCAGCGATTTCAAAGACGCTTGCCAGCAAGGGTCTCGCTGACTACACACCTTTCGATCAAATCGACAAGGCTCCTGAAGAAAAAGCTCGTGGTATTACGATCTCGATCGCTCACATTGAGTACAACACCGAGAACCGCCACTACGCACACGTTGACATGCCAGGTCACGCTGACTACATCAAGAACATGATCACTGGTGCTGCTCAGGTAGACGGTGCGATCTTGGTAGTTGCTGCAACTGACGGCCCAATGCCACAAACTCGTGAGCACGTGTTGCTCGCAAAGCAAGTCGGCGTGCCATACATCGTTGTTGCACTCAACAAGTCAGACATGGTCGAAGACGAAGAAATGTTGCAACTCGTTGAAGAAGAAGTTCGCGATTTGCTCACTTCATACGAGTTCGATGGCAAAGGTTGCCCAGTCGTTCGTGTGTCAGCACTCAAGGCTCTTGAGGGTGATGCAGCTTGGCAAGAAAAGATCATGGAGCTCATGGCTGCATGTGACAAGTCGATTCCAGAGCCGAAGCGTGAACTTGACAAGCCATTCTTGATGCCAATCGAAGACGTGTTCACGATCACTGGTCGTGGCACCGTAGTAACTGGCAAAGTTGAGCAGGGCAAAGTACACACCGGCGACGAAATTGAAATCGTTGGTTTGCGCGACACTCAAAAGACTGTTTGCACAGGTGTTGAAATGTTCCGCAAGTTGCTCGACGAAGGTCAAGCAGGCGACAACATTGGTGCGCTTTTGCGCGGCACCAAGAAAGAAGAAGTTGAGCGTGGTCAGGTGCTTTGCGCCCCAGGTTCAATTACTCCACACACAAACTTCGAAGGTCAGGTCTACGTATTGAAGAAAGAAGAAGGCGGACGCCATAAGCCTTTCTTCAACAACTACCGACCACAGTTCTTCTTCCGAACAACTGACGTAACTGGCACTGTTGAATTGCCAAAGGGCACCGAAATGGTTATGCCTGGCGACAACGTAACAATGACAGTTGAGCTCGGTAAAGCCATTGCGATGGACGAAGGTCTTCGATTTGCTATTCGTGAAGGTGGCCGCACAGTTGGCGCCGGACGCGTAACAAAGATTCTTAAGTAGATCGTCGAGAACTGGTAAACGCTGATGGCACAGAGCATTCGTATCCGTCTAAAGGCGTTTGATCACCAGAACATCGACGATTCTGCAAAGAAGATCGTTGA
>BJFV01000018.1 GCA_014190055.1 Actinomycetes bacterium | reverse complement strand
GAGGTTTTGCGAACTGTCCGGCGATGCGACCAACTTTTACAACAGGCACGCCCATTGAGTATGTAAGCACGAGGGCCATCTGCAGAATCACACGCAGTTTTTCGCGAATATTCACCGCTGTGAATTCTTCGAAACTCTCGGCACAATCGCCGGCCTGCAACAAAAATGCATTTCCGCTTGCGACCTGACCTAATGATGCGAGCAGTGACCGTGCTTCACCCGCGAAAACAAGTGGGGGATACGAACTGATTTGCTTTAACGCCTGCTCTAAGTCATTTTGGTCGGGCCATTTTGGCTGTTGAGCAGCAACGTTGTTCTGCCATGAAGACGGGGTCCAACGGGTGCTCATATTTATAACCCTATTGCCAGGGCAAGCCTCAGACGGTGAGAATTTCGCCGGCGTCGTCGCGAAGCGTGTCTACAGCGCGGCTTACAAGGCGACGTGCTGCCTCGGCGGTTACGCCGAGTTCTTCGCCAACTTGACGGAAGCTCTTTCGCTCGCCATCATGCAAACCAAAACGTGCCTCAACTGCATAGCGAGCACGCTCGTCGAGTGTGCCAAGCAAGCGGTCGAGCAAGTTCGTGTCAACCATGCCCATGACGGCATCTTCTGGGCTGATGTCTTCGTTTGGTACGAGGTCACCCAAAGTTGCATCGCCATCTTCGCCAATTGTCTTGTCGAGCGAAACTGGTGTCGTTAAGCGATGCAATTCTGCGTTCATCGCACTCAAACCTTCGGCATCGCCCGAACCTTGACGCAATGCTGCACGCAATGTTGCCGAGCGATCACCAGGAATTCGAATGAGGCTTGCTTTTTGGTCAAGCGCACGACCAATTGCTTGACGAATCCAGAATGTTGCGTAGGTCGAAAATTTGAAACCACGACGCCAGTCGAACTTGTCAACTGCATGCTCGAGGCCAAGATTGCCCTCTTGAATCAAGTCGAGAAGATCCATACCTTGTGGCAATGGATAGCGACGCGCAATCGAAACAACCAATCGAAGGTTTGAACGAATGAAACGATCTTTGGCGCGAGCAGCATTGCGCATGTCGGCGCGAATCTGGGCACTGCGTTCACCTTTTTCGTGACGCTTCTTTGCCTCACGACCGGCTTCGATCGCTTTCGAAAGATCGCGTTCGTCTTCGGCGTTGAGCAAAGCAACTTTGCCGATTTCGTTCAGGTAGATGCCAATTGAGTCAGACATGGGGGGTTTTGATTCTTTCTATATGGGGGGTATTCGGGGGACTTGTTACATTAGGGCATCGGCACAAAGAGGTCAAGAGGTTAGTGAAAATTTTCATAATTTTTTAAGCCAGGTTTTATAAGCCTTTTGTCGAGTTGATTATGGGTAGGCGGGTCTTTGACTCATACACTTTGATAGTGCCAATGCGTGTCGGACTGTTCGGGGGAACATTTGATCCGCCCCACCTGGGTCACCTAGTTACGGCCGTAAATGTCCGACATGTGCTCAAACTTGACCTTGTCATCTTGATGGTGGCCAATGATCCGTGGCAAAAGCACGGCACTCGTGAGGTCGCTAGTGCCTCTGACCGGTTGGCGATGGTGCAAGCCGCAATTGAGGGTGTTGATGGATTACTTGCGGGCGATGACGAAATTACTCGTGGCGGTCCGAGTTATACCGCCGACACACTGGCCGTGTTGCACAAGCGATACCGCGATGCCGAGATTTTTACAATCGTCGGTGATGATGCGGCCGCCAAATTTGGTTCATGGCAGCGAGCTGACGAAATCGCCAAACAGTCGACACTGGTTGTTGTTGATCGACCTGGTTCGCCGTTGTTGCCACCAAGCGAATTTGATTGGCATCGTGTCGAAGTGCCGCGTCTCGAAGTGAGCTCGAGCGATCTTCGCGCGCGATTTATCGACGGTCGTCCACTTGAATATTTAGTTTCTGATGCAGTGATGCAAGTTATTTCTGAGCGCGGATTGTACGGTTCGAACAAGTGACGGCGATTCCACATCGACAAAGACAGCGCGCGATCGTTGCGCTTTGTTGTGGTGTTGCAGCGGCATTGATGTTGCCGGCCGGACTCGTCGTTGGCTACAACTCAGTTCTTAACTCTGGCAACGGGACAAACGTCAACAATGTAAAGACTCTGACTATTCCGAGCACGCCAGTGGCACTATTGGCAACTGTCAACTCGTCAAACGAAGTGACTTCAATAAATGTGATTGCGCTCTCTGGCAACAGTTTGGGTGGCACGATAATTTCGCTTCCTGCCAAGTCGATGGCAGAAGTAGCCGAAGACGAAGATGCGCGCCGAGTGTCAGATTCGTATACGGGTGGCGACGCCTCGGCTTTTGTTGCCGATGTCGAAGGTTTACTTGACGTCTCAATTTCAACTGTCGGCATCTTGAAGCGAGCAGATCTGATCGAACTGTTTGATCCGATCGGTCCTGCCGAGATTCTTTTAGATTCTGATGTTCGCAACACCGAACCTGACGGCGCGCAGCGCACGGTTGCAAAGATCGGCCGAGCAACAGTTGAGACTGCAACACTTGTCGACATTTTGCTGGCGCGCCAAACTGACCAAGTTGAAGCCGATCGCTTCAATCACCAAAAGTCTGTGTTGACTGCGATTGCAAATACTGTTGGTCTTGGTTTGAAACTTGAACCTGCAGTGAGTACCGCCGAGTCGCCAGCCGATTTCAAGTCAGTTTTTCAGCGACTAATTTCAGGGCCGATCCAAGTTTGGCAATTTGCGGCAAGCGCCGTGCCTGCGGGCGATTTGAATCCCAATTCAATAGATATGTATCAACTCGACACTGCTGAGGTGACGATGATTATGGCCAGCGTTGCGCCAACATCGAAGACCGGGTCAGATCTCACGGGGCAGTTGTCGGTGCAGATCGATAGTCCATTCAACAATGCTGTTGTCAGTCGCGAGATTGTTCGTCGGTTGATGGCTAAAGGTCTAAATATCTCCCTGGTGCGCGAGGTTCCCGGGCCGCCGCAAGAAGTTACGCGGGTGCTTTATGTCGACAGCAATGTCTTGTCGGGGGTCGAAGATCTGGCCAGCTTTATCGGTGAGGTTTCTGCGGGTCGCACCAATGAGCGGGCGCAGGGCATCGACCTGCAAATTGTCATCGGCGCAACCTTCGCTCAGTTTCTTGAGAGCAATCCGGAGATTCCGACTACTACCCTGAGTGCCGGCGACGAATGACAGACTTTCAAATTCAACCTGAGGCATTGCAGATAGCAAAGATCGCCGCACAAGCCGCCGATGATAAGCAGGCCACCGACATCACGGTTTTGAATGTCGGCGAAGTTCTTGCGATCACTGATCTTTTTGTTGTCGCAAGCGCCGGCAACAAGCGACAAGTTCGCACAATTTGTGATGCGATCACCGACGCGGTGCGTACGCAAACCGGTCGGTCGCCGTTGTCAAGCGAGGGTATGTCGCAACAGCAATGGATTCTCATTGATTACGGCAGTGTGGTCGTGCACGTATTCGACGATGACACCCGACGGTTTTATGAAATTGAGCGGCTCTATCGCGACGTACCTCTTGTCAGCTGGCGCCTCGTCAGTTAATTGGTTGATCGGGTAGCGTAAAGAAGTCGTTTGGGGCTATAGCTCAGTTGGTAGAGCGCTTCCATGGCATGGAAGAGGCCAGGGGTTCGAATCCCCTTAGCTCCACTGATGAATTCGGCGTTATTTCTTTGCGAGACTAAGTTTTACTGAATGGCAACAACCGCAAATTCGCAAGATTTTTCGCTAAAAGGTTTGCGTGTGTTGGTGACGGGTGGTGGCTCGGGTATTGGTAAAGCGATCGCCGATGCAATGACACGCGCCGGTGCACGTGTTGTCGTTTGTGATGTTAACAACACGACTAAGCCAAATTATGTTTGCGATGTTTCGAACTCACGAGACGTTGATGCAATGTTTGCTGCGATTCAACGAGATCTTGGCGGTCTAGACGTTTTGGTAAACAATGTCGGTGTACCTGGCCCAACGGCACGTGTAGATGAAATGGATGCTGATGCATATGACGAATGCGTGCGCATAAATCTTGGCGGCACATTTCGTTGCACCAAAGCCGCTGTACCAATGTTGCTAAAAACTCGCGGCTCTATCATCAACATTTCGACAAGCGCCGGCATCTTCGGCTATCCGTTGCGCTCGCCATATGTCGCGGCAAAGTGGGGCATCATCGGGCTCACAAAATCTTGGGCGATGGAGCTCGGCGCCGAGGGAGTTCGATGCAATGCGATTTGCCCTGGTTCGGTTAGTGGCCCGCGAATGGATGGCGTGATCGAACGCGAAGCAGCCGCAACTGGCGTGAGCCCGCAAAGTATTCGCACAGGTTATGAAAACCAAGTGTCGATGAAAACTTTTATTGACGCCACAGATATTGCGGCAGCGGCCGTATTTCTAAGTTCGCCCGCTGCCAGGTTCATTACTGGTCAGGTTTTGCCCGTCGATGGCAATATCGAAACCATGCGCGCCTAATATTTTTCAGGGATCAAATATGTCTGCAATTGAACTTGATGGCGCGGTAACGCTAAAGAATCTAATTAAGTCGTATGGTGACCGAGTTGTAGTCAATGATGTATCGCTAGAAATAAAAGCAGGCGAGTTTTTCTCGATGCTTGGGCCGTCAGGTTGTGGCAAAACCACGACTCTGCGCATGATCGGTGGCTTTGAGCAACCTGATAGTGGCAGTGTTTTCATCGATAACCGTGACGTAACTCGCGATGAACCGGAAGAACGACCATTAAATACGGTTTTTCAGAACTACTCATTGTTTCCGCATCTCAACGTCAAAGAAAACGTCAAGTTTGGCTTGCGGTTTGAGAACAAATTTACAAAGAGTACGAAAACTGAAGATCAAAGAGTCGCCGAGGCACTCGAACTTGTACAACTTGCCAGTTTTGGAGAGCGCCGTGTACACCAACTTTCGGGAGGTGAACAACAGCGTGTTGCTTTGGCTCGTGCGTTAATACTTGAGCCAAGTGTTTTATTGCTTGACGAGCCGCTCGGCGCACTCGATGCCCAACTTCGCGCGAGACTGCAAATCGAACTAGCAACCCTGCAACGTCAAATTGGCATCACTTTTATTTATGTCACTCACGACCAGCATGAGGCGTTTACCATGAGCGACCGCATCGGCGTAATGCGTGCTGGTCGATTGATGCAGGTGGGTGCGCCACGTGATCTTTACGAGTCGCCGAACTCGGTCGAAGTCGCACAGTTTGTCGGTGCAGCAAATTTGATTGATGGCGAGGTAACTTCGCGCGGTGTGGTCGAGTTCGCCAATGAGAAATTTGTTTGTCCTGACTCGGCACCGCTTGGCAAAGGAGTAATGATGATTCGACCAGAGCGCATTCGAATTGGCTCGGGCTCACATAAAGCTTTAATTGAACGAGTCACTTTTGCCGGTTCAAGCCTGCGTGTTGCTCTAAAACTCGGTACCGAAACGATCAATGCTGAAGTTGCGAACGATGAAACCTCGGCGAGTCTTAGTGCGGGTCAAGCAACGACAATTGATGTCTTGCCTGATGCAGTGCGCGTTTTGCCAATTTCTGGTTAGCTATTAATTTGTGTGACATCAGCGAGTGCCGCTCTTAGTCCGCCGCGCTCGCCGTGTCGCTTTCGCCATGTTGACAGACCAAATAATCCGATAATCAACACGGCAAACGATGTCAGCACAAGAAGTGTTGCTAGCGCATTTAGCGCTGGGGTCGCACCACCACGCACTGAAGAATAAATACGTAACGGCACTGTTTCTGAGCTGACACCGGCAGAGAGAAAACTAGTGATTACGAAGTCGTCGATCACCGTTGCAAAAACAACAACGAGACTGGCCATAACCGACGGCCAAAGCATCGGTAGAAGCACGAAGCGCAACGCCTGCCATCTGGTAGCACCGAGGTCTCTTGCGGCTTCTTCGAATGAAGCGCCGATTGAAACGAGTCTCGCGCGAACAATTACGACAACGCTTGCTAGTGAGAATGTGACATTGCCCAACAACTGTGCAGCAAACCCAAGCGGGATAGCCGTGAAGAGTCGAGTAAAAGTTAGAAGTAGTGCAGCGCCCACGACAATTTCTGGAGTAATCAACGGAGTCGAAGTTAAACCTTGGACAAACTTTTCGCTACGACCACGAATGCGCTGAGAGCCGATTGCTAAAGCGATACCAAGAGGTGTGACGATCAATAACGTCGATATCGCAAGTACCAGCGAATTTACGATCGCATTTCGCATTTCGGCATTTTGAAAAACTGAAGAGTTGGGATCTTGCCACCACCATCGAAATGAAAAACCTTGCCACACGGTTCGGCTTCGGCCATCGTTGAAGGAGAAGATCACTGCAATCATCACCGGCACGAGACTCCAGACGATATAACCCCAAATTAGAAAACGAAGCGGTGAGTTACTTTTTTGTGTGTTGCGAGACATTGAGTTATCTCGTCACTTGTTTGGATTGTTGGCGAGTGCTGCGTAAATAGAACGACATGAAGAACAACAAGAAAATCGAAAGCGCAAGTACGAGCAGGGCACCATTTTGAGGTTGAGAGCTTGCGTTTAAAAAGAAATCGATCTGGTTTCCAATCATTTCAGTGCTCGGTGAGCGTGAAAGTAGATCGTTGGTGTAGTAATCGCCGAACATTGGCAATGCGATCAATATCCCTGCGGCTACCAAACCGGCTTTAGACATCGGTAATGTCACTAATCGAAAGGCCTGTCGAGAGTTTGCGCCAAGATCACGAGCTGCGTCAACTAAACGCCAATCAAGTCGCTCAAGAGTTGCATAGAGCGGCAGGATTAAAAATGGAACGTAGCCATAGACCAAACCAAGGATGACCGTAATTGGCGAACCGTCAAGCCAGTTGTAATTGACGCCGAAAACTCGCATGAACCGAGTGAACAGTCCATCGACACTTAGCAAGTTGACCCACGCCAACATACGCATTAAATAATTGACCCAGAACGGCACGATGATGAGCACCAGCAAGAGCAACTTTCGTTTGCCAGCATGTCGCGCCAAAAAGTAAGCAATCGGAAACCCGATTAAAAAGCTCAGTGTCACCGCGGAGACAACATAAACAACTGTGCGAATCGCAACGCCTTGCAGCGCGCCCGTCGCAAGGCTCGAGAAGATTTGTCTCGCTTGCACAAAATTCCACGAAAGTGGGTTCCATTGCGGTACAGCGTCACGAAAGATTGGGTCGATTGTGCCAAACGCAATGCACGCAACTGCATAGAACGGAATTGCGAACAGCGCAATCAACCAGACGGTGCCTGGAATTGCAAGTCCTGCCCAAAGGCGAGGCGAGTTTTTCAAATTAGTTTGCGTCAGCCCGCTGTGAAGCGTGTCCATTGTTCGAGCCACAGAGCATCGACAGCCGGCTCAAGAGAAACTTGGGCAAGTCCTGCGTCGTATTTCTCAGGTGTAACCAATGCATCAATCAACGATTCTGGAATTGTGCCACTTGAGATCAGAAGATCAACTGTGATTGATTCAAGCGCTGGCTGATAGCCAACATATTCGCGATTGAGCAATGCGTTATCTGTATCACTCAAGAAGTTGATTAGCTGATGCGCAAGCACAGGAGCCTTCGCGTTCTTAGTGATGCACATGAAGTCATTTTTAGCGACGGTCTTTTCTGGATACCAAAAGCCCAAGACGTCTGGCGCCACACCTTCTGGAAGATATTGCAATGCAGTGAACAAGTCTCCCGACCAGGTGAAGTTGAGATCGCGGTTGCCGGAAGGAATCTCTGTATATGCCAAAATGTCAACTTTTGGATTGGTTGCCTCACGCATTGCAACTAAGTCATCGCCAGCTTTTTGAATGATTGCTGCATCGGCTGTGTTGCCATCAAAGTTGCCTGCACGAAACATCGCCATCGCCAATGTGTCGCGATATGAGTCGAGCACGCCGACTTTGCCACTGAATTGTGCGTCCCACAGAATGTCGTAACCGTTTCCGGCGAATGCGTTTTTGTCAATGCGATCAGTTCGGTAGCCGATGCCATTGCCATAAATAAAATATGGCACCGTGTATTGCGACTCGAGGTCATAGTAAGGACTTTGTAAACCGCTGATTACGTTTCCGAAGTTAGGGATGTATGACTTGTTGAGTGGCTGTAGTAAATCGGCGGCAACTAGTTTCGCCAAACCAGTGTCGGTCATGCCGAGAATCAAGTCTGGTTTAAATGTGCCATTGCGCAATTTGGCGATGGCGGCTTCTTCGGTGTCGTAGATGCTTGTTACAACTTTGCATCCGAATTTTTCTTCGAAGATTGCGATTGACTCAGGGTTCTGGTAGTCGGCCCAGTTAAGAATCTCAAGTGTGCCCGACTCATTGGGTAGACCGTCGGCTATTGCGTCGGTAGTTACTGGCAACTTGATTGGGTTTTGTGGAGTGCCGATTGACAAACCACTTGACTCAGTTGCTGTTGACCCGCCACAGGCAGCAAGTAAAGATCCACCAATTGTTATCGCTCCCGAAGTGATAGCGAGGTTTCGCAAGAAATCACGGCGCCCCATCGGCCTAAATGATTCGTTAGTCATGGCCTAAACTTAGCAATGTGAATTCTCTCGACCAAATAATCGAGGCCGAAGAGCAGACATTTCTTCGTCGGGTACCCAAGTCGGTTGCCCTTCATGAACGAGCCTCGCTTTCGATACCTGGCGGTGTGCCCTCAAGTTGGGCAAGTTCGCGACCGACCCCAGTATGGGTCAGTCATGGCGAAGGTGCATACGTGTGGGATGTTGACGACAACCGATACATCGACTTTCATGCTGGCTACGGTGCAAACATTGTTGGTCACGCCAACCCGAGTGTGGTTGCCGCCGTGCAAAAGCGAGTAACTCAAGGTACGCACTTTGCCCAACCCACGCCTGACTCAATAGTTGTTGCCGAAGAGTTGTCTCGCAGGTTTGGTTTGCCGCAATGGAGATTTTGCAACTCTGGAACAGAAGCGACAATGGACGCCGTTCACTTGATGCGCTCTATTACTGGTCGCGATCTGATCGTCAAAGTTGAAGGCTCGTACAACGGACATCACGACTCAGTCGCGATTTCGATATTTCGTTCGGCTCGCGAGCTTGGCCCAGCCGACAATCCATGGCTAACCCCAGGCGCAGGAATTCCGCAAGCGATAGCCGACTGTGTGCGCATCGTGCCGTTTAATGACATCGAAGCATTGAAACGAGTATTCATCGAACACGAAGCTCGAATTGCTGGAATGATTTTTGAACCGATCTTGATGGGTGCGGGCATCATCGTGCCGCAACCCGGGTATCTCGAGGCAGTTAAAAAATTGGTCCACCAACATGGTGCACTCTTGGCCTTTGATGAGGTTAAAACTGGTTTAGTAATTCACCAAGGCGGAGCAACGGCAATGTACGGCGTTACACCCGACATAATTTGTCTGGCGAAAGCACTCGGAGGTGGGTTGCCATGTGGGGCAATCGGTGGCACAACTGAAGTCATGTCGGCAATCTCAAACGGTAGTTACAGCCAAGTTGGAACATTCAATGGCAACCCATTGACAATGGCAGCAACAAAAGCGGTGTTAACTGAAGTGCTAACTGACGACGCTTATGCACAAGCAAATGATGTCGGCGCGTATATTTTGAAACACGCTGTTTCGACTTTGCAAAGCCACGGGCAAGGCGCACATGGATACCAGTTTGGTTTTAAGGTGTCAGTTGTTTTCAGCGCTGAGCCTGCCAGAAATTATCGTGACTTTCTTGAAGTGAGCACTGGTGCGATGCACCTAAATTATTTAAAACAATTTAATGGTGGAGTATTTTTGGCGCCATGGGGCAAGAGCGAGTCGCTCACACTGTCAGTTGCTCACACCCGAGAACATGGCGATGTGTTCTTGCAGAATCTTGCGCAACTAGGAAAAGCCATCGAATCTATGAGCGAGCGTAATTCAGAAGTTTTTGCCGCAGGCAGTTTTAACTAGTTCGTTTATTCAGCGATTTCAGCGCGATAGCGCCGCACAAATTGCTTGCAGTAGCGCTCCATTTTCGTGTGGAAGGCATTGGTGAACGAGCGGGAAGCGACGCCACGCTGAACTCGAACACATACTGAGATATCTTGCTGGTTTACTAAATCGCTAAAACTAATCGTGGGCTCAAGGTCAAACTCGGGATTGTCGACTACTTCTTTGGGAAACAAATAATACGTGTAAATAGTCGTATGGGTCGGCGACCTCGGCACGTATCGAGAGAGCACCGCGACAGTCGGCGAGATATCGATCAACATATTTGGATACACATATGCGCCAAAGACTGAATATTCATCCAGATCATCCATCGCCGGCAATAACGGTAAGTTTTCGTCTTTTTTGAGCGACAATGAGGTTGCGCCTGGTTTCAGACTCGCACCCCAATCGGCGCGATCTTCTTCAATTGTTTTGCCGGTCTTATAGACGGGCACCAGATCGACGAGTTCGGGGTGCACAACCGCGCAGTGCAAACATTCGCTGTAGTTCTCGGCGAGCACTTTCCAGTTGGCGTCAACTTCGTCAACCGTCGTCCGTGCGTTTTTGAGAGTTGAAAGATTGAACTTTTCAAGTTCAAGTGGACGTGAGTAGTGGTCGTTCAACCATGTTGTTAATGGTTGGGAATTTTTGTCGAGCGAAACAAAAATTGCCCCTTGCCATTCGTCGACTTTCACTGGTTTTAGACCCAATGTTGAGCGATCAATCGAGTCTTTTTCGTGCAGTGGGGTTGCTATGAGAGCGCCATCAACTGAGTAACTCCACGCGTGATACGGACATGTAATCGCCGCGCCGAAACCAGAACCGCTTGCATCGCAAAGTTGCGAACCGCGATGTTGACAAACGTTGTAATAGGCACGAAGTTGATTTTCGCGATTGCGCAAAATCAGGATGCTTTCATTGCCAATGTCAACTACTAAGCGGTCACCGATTTTGCTGAGTTCTTCACTTATGCCAGCAAAGCACCAATTCGTGCCGTAAATATTCTGCATCTCACGATTGAAGATTTCGGGCGAGTTGTATTCTTCGCGGGAAAAACTTTCGCTGAGTCCGTTGATTTCTTTTTTGGTCATTGGTTCCATCCCAAACCTGTCGGAATGTCTTCGTAGTCAACTGTCCATAGTCGTCCACCGTTCAAATCCGATCCGTCATAACAGCGATAGCCGAGTAGACGCTGTTGCAGGGGCGTCAATGTTTTTGCTTGCTCTTCGGTGACGCCGAGGCATCCTGCTTCTTCGGGGGTTAGCCAGCCGTAGATGTAAGACATGTGAAGTCCAAAGCGCGCTTCATTTTTTGTTTTGTTGGCGCCTGCGCTGTGAAGAACTTTCCCGGTATAGATCATTCCGCTGCCGAGTGGCATTACCGCTTGCGTGATTTCATCTTCGGTAGCTTCGCGTTTGTAGTCAGTCCACTTATGGCTACCTGGGGCGACACGTGTCGCCCCATTTTCGGCCGTGAAATCAGAAAGAGCGAGCATGCAACTGACTTGGCAAATCGGGGTTTTTGGCGTATTCATCGTTGGCCAGTCGTCTGAGTCACGATGCATATATTGCGGATTTCCGCCCGGCATGACGATCATCATTTGGCCAGTATTCATCCAGTAGCTCGCACAATGTGGCTTCAGCAAAGCATCAGCGACGCCGAGCAGAATTGGGTGCACGAGTACCTCGTCGGCGAAAGTTCGAGAGCGTTGCGCTAGGCGAGTAAATCGCTTGGTTTGTTCTCCCCAGAAATGATTAACCAACTTGTGACTTGTCTTTGGCCCGACCTGAGTCGCAGTTGTTGTTGATTTGAGTTCTTCGAGCATGCGTGCGACTACTTCAGTAGTCAGCATGTTGTGCACAATGACGCCACCATCGCGGTCGAGAATTTCAAGAATTTCGCTCAGCGGTGCAGTTTTACCATCCACAACCTCGAGATTTGGTTTGGCAGTCGAATTTCGCGTGTTCGAAATCTGCGTACTCATGACCAAATTCTACCAATTAGCCTTCTGGCATGCGTTTTGACTTGCAGATCAACCCTGGCAATTCGATTTGGCCGATTGCGCGCGACGCTGCACTTGCGGCAGAGGCCGCAGGTTTCAAGACTCTTTGGACAGTTGACCATCTTGCAGGCGACGTTATGCACGCACCCGATATGCCTGAATGTTTTACATTGCTCGGTGCACTTGCCGGTGTGACTTCGAAGATTGAACTCGGGCCGTTAGTGGTGAATGTCGGCAATCGACATCCTGCGATTCTCGCCAACAGCGTGGCGACGGTGCAACAGATTTCTGGTGGACGATTTGTTTTAGGTTTGGGTGCGGGGTCTTCACCGAATAGCCCGTTCGCTGCTGAACGTAGAGCAATTGGCATGTTGCCACCAGCAAAACTTGCTGATCGTCATGCTGCAGTTATTGGGGCTCTCGATGTAATGAATGAAATGTGGTCGCCAACGCGGCGTTCCGAACTTGCAGCGTTTCCGATTGCGAACCCGAAACCAAATGTGATCATTGGTGCCAACAGTGTTGCGCTGGCAAAAATTGCAGGAGAGCGCACGAATGGAGTGAACATACGTGCAACACACGAGCGTGCCAGTGAAATTTTGGCAGCAGCCAAACTCGCTCACGAAAATTCGGGTCTCAAAAAACCGTTTACGGTTTCAGTTTGGGAGCATTACGACGAGGCGCTTTTACGTGGCGACGATCCGCGCCTAGATGTTTGGCGAAGTTGGGGTGTCGATCGCGTAATTTTGCTGATGTTCAAGTCAGTCGACTTCGCCGCGCTCAACCGCGCCGCAAAATTTTTGAACTAGCGACTCACGCTATTCAGAGGACGAAGTTGATCAGGCGTTTGGGGACGATGACGATTTTGGCTGGGGTTGCGCCGGCAAGTGCGGCAATTACTTTCGAGTCGGCGAGTGCGAGTGCTCGCAATTCGTCGTCTGAGATGTCTGCAGATGCTGCCAAACGGGTGCGCAACTTGCCATTTATCTGAACCGGTATCTCGACTGTTTCACTGATCAAAAGTTTTGGATCAGCAACTGGAAACGCCGCATAAGTAATTGGCATTTGGATGTCGAGTTTCTGCCACAGTTCTTCGGCGATATGCGGGCAAAGTGGCGACAGCATCTGAGTGAGCGGCACCGCAATTTCGCGTGGCGTCGAGCCGGCAGCATTGACATGCACGGTCAACGCGTTGTTGAGTTCGATCAGTTTTGAAATTGCGGTATTGAATCGCAAGTTCTCCATGTCTTGGCGCACGCCGTCGATGCAGCGATGCAGAGCGCGCCGTAATTCAATTGGTGCGGGCTCGTCGGAGACATGCAGCTCATTAGTTTCTTCATCGACCAGGTTGCGCCACGTGCGTTGCAAGAAGCGTTGCATGCCGACAACATCGCGAGTGTTCCAGGGTCGACTGGCGTCAAGTGGGCCAGTGCTCATTTCGTAAAGACGAAACGTGTCGGCACCAAATTCGTCATACATTTCGTCAGGCGTGACGATGTTTTTTAAACTTTTGCCCATCTTGCCGTA
>BJFV01000017.1 GCA_014190055.1 Actinomycetes bacterium | reverse complement strand
CGTTGCTTAACGCAGTGAGTGTTGATGTCAACTGGCGCCTTGCCGCACCAGAAGTTGCCTACATCGTCAATGACTCTGAGGCAGAAGTCTTAATCGTCGGCCAAGAGTTCGTCGCAATCTTGGATGCAATCGTCAACGACCTCGCAAATGTGAAGACGATCATCGTCATCGGTGGCCACCCAAGTCATAACGATTATGAGCGTTGGGTTAGTGCGCAGTCGGCAGTTGATCCAAAAGTGCCAACCAAGCCAAGCGATATTGCCTTTCAGCTTTACTCAAGTGGCACGACTGGTCGACCAAAAGGTGTGATGCTGACCAACGACAACTTCTTTGCGTTGTTGCCGGCGGCCCGTGATGTTTGGGGAATGTCAGAAAAGACTGTCAACCTTGTTGCGATGCCGCTGTTTCACATCGGTGGCGGAGGTTGGGCGACAGCGGGACAATATGCAGGCGCAAAGTCGATCATCATGCGCGACGTTGATCCTTCAGCGATGCTGACACTTATCGAAAAACATCGCATCACTCACGCGTTCGCAGTGCCGGCTCTATTGCAGTTTGCACTTGTGATGCCGAACATTGGTACGACAGATTTTTCGAGTCTCGAGTTGATCGCATACGGAGCATCGCCAATTTCTGAGGCGGTACTCGAGGGTTCGATCAAGGCGTTCAAGTGTCCGTTCATGCAGGTTTATGGTTTGACCGAGACGACGGGCGTAGTCACTGTGCTTGGGCCTGAAGACCACGACTTGAGTTCAGCAAATAAAGGTCGCTTGCGTTCGTGCGGTAAACCGTTCACCGGTATCGAATTGCGAATCGTTGACTCAGACACAGGCAAAGACATGCCGAATGGTGAAGTTGGCGAAATTTGGATTCGTTCACGCCAAATTATGAAGGGCTACTGGAAGATGCCCGAAGAAACAGCTAAGTCGATCGTCAAAGGTGGATGGTTCAGGTCGGGTGACGCTGGCTACTTTGACAAAGACGGCTACGTCTATATCTTCGACCGAGTCAAAGACATGATTGTGTCGGGTGGCGAAAATGTCTATCCAGCAGAAGTTGAAAATGCTCTGATGGCTCATCCATCGATTGCAGACGTGGCAGTTATTGGTGTGCCTGATGAGAAGTGGGGCGAGGTGCCGATGGCTCTTGTTGTGCGCAAGCCAGACACGCAAGTTACCGAGCAAGAGATTATTTCTTTTGCCCGAGAGCGTCTTGCTGGCTTCAAAACTCCGAAATCAGTTGGCTGGGTAGATGCATTGCCGCGTAACCCAAGCGGCAAAATTCTCAAAAAAGTATTGCGTGAGCCATACTGGGTGGGTCACACTCGCCGCGTTAACTAGATTTCGCAACAGCGAAAAACAGAAAGTAGTTATATGAAATTATCAATGATGATCAACTACATTTCTGATTTTCAAACATCAGCTAAACGGGTAGTAGAACTTGAAAAAGTTGGCCTCGACATGGTTTGGGTCGCCGAGGCCTATAGCTATGACGCAATTTCGCAAATCGGTTATCTGGCTGCAGTAACTGAGCGCGTGCAAATTGGTACCGGCATAATCAACGTGTTTTCACGAACTGCTGCGCTAACTGCAATGACGGCGGCAGGTTGTGACTATGTCAGCAATGGCCGATTTGTTTTGGGTCTTGGCGCTTCTGGTCCACAAGTGATTGAGGGCTTTCACGGTGTGCCGTACGAGAAGCCGATGCAACGCACGAAAGAATATATAGAAGTGTGTCGTGAAGTGTGGCGTCGAGAACAGCCGCTTAATTACAACGGCAAGACGGTGCAAGTGCCCTTGCCTGCAGGTCAGGGCACAGGTCTGGGCAAGGCGTTAAAGCTAATCAATCATCCAGTGCGAAGTGAAATACCTATCTGGTGGGCATCGCTTAAAGACAAGAGCGTTGAAGCAACCGCAGAAATCGCCGATGGTTGGATGCCGGTTTTCTTTTTGCCAGAGAAGTTTGAAAATGTTTGGGGTAAGTCGCTGAAAGCAGGTTTAGCCAAGCGCAGTGCAAATATGAAGCAACTTGATGTGTCAGCAGGTGGAATGTTGCATATTGATGAGTCGCTGACACCAACAAAACAGCATGAGGTTTTAGATTTTGCTCGACCTAGTTATGCGTTGTATGTCGGTGGCATGGGCGCCCGAGGCAAAAACTTTTACAACGACATGTGTCGCGACTATGGCTACGAAAAAGAAGCTGTTGAGATTCAAGATCTGTATCTTGACGGCAAAAAGAAAGAAGCCGCGGCAGCTATACCTGCTGAATGGTTAGAGCTTTCGAACCTTGTTGGACCGCGAAGCTATATCAAAGAGCGAATCGGCGCGTTCAAAGAAGCAGGTGTGACTGTGCTTCAAGTGAACCCAGTTGGGCCTGACCCTGTGCGCGAAATTGAAACGCTTCGATCGATTTTGGACGAAGCGTAAATTTCGTCGAACTAGCTAGTCACCGCGTTCAGTTTTAGGTTGGCGCGAACATTTCGCGTCGCCAGCAAGTAGATAATTGACGAGCAAATTGCAATTAGAGCAAACACTGCGATGGTGCCGCGTGCGCCGATGTATTCAGACACGACACCAGCAAGCAGACTGCTGAGCCCGAGTGAGAGCGTGATTAATGCGAAGTCGCCGGCTAAAACTCGTCCGCGCATTTCGTCGGGGCAACGCACCTGTAATCCATAAGTTGAAAGCGTCCATTGAGCACCGCCACCCAAGTGGGCGAGCCCAATAAAGAAAGCAGCGATAATCAGAATTGGCGACGCGGCAGCAGCGAGATAACCGCCTGCAAACCCGAGACCTGCAACACCGCAAACCAGAATCACGCGAGACAGATCGTTTTTTACAAAGCGTGCGGCAACGAGAGGCCCGAGAGCACTGCCAACACCGCGCAAGCCAAGCATCAATCCACGACCTGCATCACCGCTATTAAATGAATCGGCTGCAAAAACTGCAAGTTGACTGACGACGCCGGCACCAACGGCAAAAGTCATCTTTGACATGAGTAGCGCCATGATTGCTGGGTCTGATTTTGCAAGATGCAACGCTTCGCCCATGTCGCGAATCGGGTGAATGCGTCGAGTCTGAATTTTTGTGCGGGCCTCTTGCATCGGGCGAGTTACGAGTGCAATTAAAAGTGCTGCGACAACAAATGTTGCGACGTCGGCAATGAATGCCGCGTTACGACCAAATGCTTGGGAGAACAAACCACCGATTCCGGCGCCGGCGGCCAACATTACGCCCCAGCTACTGCCAAAAATTGCGTTCGCTTGTCTTAATTCGTCGGGGTTTTTGGCCAAATTTGGTATCGCGGCTTCGAGCGCGGGGCGAACAAATGCGGCGAGCGCGGCGATTGAACCTTGGGCGACGAATGCAATCCAAATTCGTGAGTCACCGATCAGCAAAAAACTAGCCGCAGCAATTGCTTGCAAAATTGAAACGATGATCAAAACTTTGCGACGGTCGTAGCGGTCTGCAACTGGACCGCCGATTGGCGAAGCTAAAAACGACGGCAATGAAAATGCGACGAGTAACAGCGAGACAAGAAATTTTGAGCCAGTTAGATCTTGAACCAAACCAGCAAGTGCAACGAAGGTGAACCAGTCACCCATAAACGAAAGATTTTGGGCGATAAATAGCAGACGCAACTCACGGTTGGTCTTTAAAACTTTGAACATTTGATTTTTATTTTATTTGCCGAGAGATTTCAAGATTTGTTCTGCTTGATCGACGATCTGCGTCACGATTTTTCCGGCCGGTATTACCGCATTGATTGAGCCCGTGCCTTGACCAGCTGGGTAGAACTCACGCGAAGTGTCAACTTGTGTACCAGACGGATAACCGAGGTGGTTCACGTTTGCTTGAGTCGAAGCGATTGCCTGCAGCGGAAATGTTTGAATCTCTTGTGGATGTTGTTCGTAGTGGTTGGTCCATTCGTTGCGCACGACTCGACATGGCTTGCCCGTATACGAGCGGCTGATGACTGTGTCGTCTTCGCGGCTAGCAACGAGCGCTTCTTTGTATCCGTTAACTGCTCGTGCTTCGGGTGTGGCGATGAATCGTGTACCGACCCAAATCGCATCAGCACCGAGGGCGAGTGATGCAGCAAGACCGCGACCGTCGAACAGCCCACCAGCAGCGACAACTGGCACTTGCGCCGAGACAGCATCGACGACTTGAGGCACTAGCGCCATTGTTGCAACAAGACCCGTGTGGCCGCCGGCTTCGGTGCCTTGAGCAACCACGAAGTCGCAACCACTGGCAACTGCGGCGACGGCGTGTCGAACTTTGCCACACATCGAACCGACCAAAATATTGTGACTGTGCAATAAATCAATCGCATCGCGAGGTACGCCGAGACCCGCAACAAAAATTCGCGCACCGCCATCAATCACATCGCGAATGCCTTGCTCGAAATGTTGTGGCAAAGCAGTTAATAGGTCGACACCGAATGGTTTGCTCGTGAGTTTTTTGAGGGCGCTAATTTCTTGGGCGAGTTCGCCTTCGCGCATCGTTGACGCGCCGAAAGTGCCAATACCTCCGGCTTCACTTACCGCAGCCACGAGTTCGTGATACGAAACACCACCCATGCCCGCCAACATCACGGGGTGTTCGATTTCGAAAAGTTCGGTGATACGAGTGCGCACGATTAACTAACTTAGTTCGTCCTGGGCAATTGACTTGCTTTGAACGCACCATCGCGCTTTAGGAATTTGCGGTGCCAACGCCATGGTGTCAGCGCTGCCGCCCGTGGTTCGTCTTCAAACATCCACCGAACAAAGTTGCGCCGTGTCCAGTCGGATGCGCCTGCGAGACGCAAAACACCGCGCGTAAGTACGGCATTTTTTAAAATCTTTCCAAGTACGAAACTCATTCTGTGATCGGCAAAAAATTCGCGCTTAATTTTTCGTGCGTAAGATTTGCAAATTTTGTGTTGGTTGTATTGCGCTGAACTTGTGATCGCCTCACCGGCAAGCACACCAGTGAGCAGAGCCTGGCCGATGCCTTCGCCAGTCATCGTGTCGGCGGCGCAAACTGCATCGCCAATAAATAGGGTGCGACCTGAAGAGAGTTTCGCCGATGTGATGCGTGCAGGAATTGGCCATGCCGTGTGTCGACCCTCAAGCATTGCGTCTTGACCGAGTGCGGAAGCAATATGTGGGCGAGTGAGAAGTTCGACCCAAAGCGCTTTCATTTCTTGCACTGTGTATTTTGATCCACGCAAAATGCCAAACCCGATGTTGGCGCGACCGTTTGGCAACGGAAACGACCAGGCGTAACCAGGCAACAAATCTTTTTCGAACCAAACAAAAAGTTGTTTGCTCGCTGGACCGGTGACGTTGCTGACATATTGGCGAAAGGCGTGCCACTCACCGAGGTAGCCGCTTTGTGCGACACCGAGCGATTTTCGCACGGGTGACCACATTCCGTCGGCGGCGATCAAAAATTTAGCTTTGATCTCTTTGAATTCGTTTGGCGAATCAGTGTTGATGACAATTTCATTCGAATTCTGTCGCGCAACTGAAACGAACGCGCAATTTTCGACGACGCGAACGCCGCTTGCTCGCGCGTGTTGCACGAGAGCATTGTCGAGCTCGATACGTGGAGCAATCGCAGCGAACTGACCGGCGCTACTTTTGCGCACATTTGGCAGGTCTAGTTGAATTTCGCGACCCGACGGTGAGCGCAGTGCAACTTCGTCACAGATTTGATAATTCGCAACTGTGCTCGGGTCGAAGCCGAGCATCTCGAGAATTCTTAGCGCGCCAGTTGTAAGACCATCACCACAACATTTGTCGCGCGGAAAAGTGGCTTTGTCGATGATCAACACATCTTTGCCACTTGCTACGAGGGTGAGTGCTGCCGCGACGCCTGCCGGACCTGCGCCGACTATTAATACGTCGCAGTGGCTTGTTGCTTTTTGTTGCGAAATAGCATTGACCACGAGCCTCAGGCTAGAGTTCTCGGCGATGAGTCGCTTATGTGAAGGTCGAGTAGTAATTGTCACTGGTTCAGGTCGCGGAATTGGTCGCGAACATGCGTTGAGCCTCGCTAAGCACGGGGCATTCGTTGTCGTTAACGATCTCGGCGCGGGCGTTGATGGCAAAGGTGGCGATGCATCACCTGCGCAACAAGTCGTCAATGAAATTGAAGCGATGGGTGGCAAAGCGATAGCCAACGGCGATGACATTTCATCATGGGATGGTGCTGAGCGGTTGATCAAGACTGCCGTAGAAACGTTTGGCGATTTGCATGCGGTGGTTAACAACGCCGGCATTTTGCGTGACCGAATGTTGGCCAATATGAGCGAAGAAGAATGGGATGCCGTAATTAAAGTGCACCTAAAAGGCACGTTTGCGCCGTCGCGTCATGCGGCTGCATATTGGCGTGACCAAAGTAAAGCGGGCAAACCAGTTGACGGCCGAATCATCAACACATCGTCTGTGTCTGGCATCTACGGCAACGTAGGTCAAACAAATTATGGTGCGGCAAAAGCTGGCATCGCAGCGTTCACAACAATTGCATCACTCGAACTCGCGCGATACGGCGTGACTGTAAATGCAGTTGCGCCCGTTGCGTTGACGCGAATGACAGAAAATCTCGGACCTGCACCAGAGACTGAGGCTGAGCGTGAACAACGCTCACCAAAGTGGATTGCTCCAATCGTGACTTGGTTGGCTTCAACTGAATCGGCTGGCATTACGGGTCGCGTGTTTGAAGCAAGTGGTGATGTGTTGGCAATTGCCGAAGGTTGGCACCGTGGGCCGACACATAAGCCGGTAGATGACCCGACCAAACTTGGACCAGTTGTTGAAGAGATGATGTCCAAGGCTCGTTTGAATGCGGGCATGGATGGTCGTGACGGCACTTGGCCGCAGCCGCAAAAGAAATAATTTAAAAGAGTTTTAACTCGTCAGTTTTTTTGCCGCGAAGTTCGTCGTAGTCAACTTCGCACCAACCGATATTTCGACTTTCGGCAAGCACACGAGCTTGTGGCTTGATTGATTGCGCGACGAAGATGCCACGAATTTTGCCGAGCGCCGTGTCGGCATGTAGACAATCGATATAACGCGTGAGTTGTTCGACGCCATCGATCTCACCACGACGCTTTATCTCAATAGCCACGGTTTGTCCCGCAGTGTCACGACACAATAAATCGACCGGCCCAACTGCAGTCGGGTATTCACGGCGAATCAAAGTTAAACCAGGTTCGATTGTCTCTGGCATTGCAGCAAGCAAAACTTGCAGATCGGCCTCAACGCCATCTTTTGTCAGACCAGGGTCTTCGCCGAGTTCATGTGAAACATCAGAGAAAACCTGATGCAGTTGAATCGTCAAGGTTTCGCCTTTCGGATTGCGAACAATCAAGCGATCTGAGAGTTCTTCAAATGTGTTGGGCGCGTTCATCCAATTGAGCGGCTTGTAGGCGCCACCGTCAGCATGAATGGCCACGCAACCGTCGGCCTTGATCATGATCAGTCGCGTCGCCTCAGGCAATGATGCTGCGAGCCGACCTTCATAGGTGACACTGCAAGATGCGATGACGACACGCATAGCGAAAATTTATTTTTTGTAGCCGAGTGCGGCGAGAACAGGCTCGGCAAGTTCGGGTCGACAGATGATCAAGTCAGGAAGCCACGTGTCTTCGTCGTTATATATAAGGGGCGAACCGTCAACGCGACTTGTGTGCAAACCAGCGGCGCGCGCGACTGCGACTGGTGCCGCAGAGTCCCATTGGTGTTGGCCACCAGTGTGAAGATAAATGTCGCATTCGCCGAGCACAACAGACATTGCTTTGGCGCCAGCAGAACCAAGTCGCATTGCATCGCAGTTCAGGGCTTCGGCAACGATGACTGCTTCGCGTGGTGTTCGCGTGCGCGAAACGACGAGACGCGGCGGACCATCGTGTTTAACTGGTGGCGCCGGTGGTGGGTTTGTGCTCAGAGTCATTTCGATTGCAGGCAAACTGACTGCTGCGGCAACGAGCGAGCCGTGATTATTGTCGCGTTGCCATAACGCAACGTGAACTGCCCAATCGTTGCGATCTGCTTCGCTGAATTCTTGTGTGCCATCAAGCGGGTCAATGATCCAAACTCGTTCGGCATTCAGTCGTTTCGAAGTGTCGAGTGCTTCTTCGCTGAGTACTGCGTCATCAGGACGAAACTCGCGCAGCTGCGACATCAAAAATTCTTGTGCCATTGCATCGCCTGCGTCTTTTAAATCCCAACCCCATACGCCTTGCTCGACAAGCAATGCGCGTAGCTCGACGAGTCTTTTGCCAGTTTCGGTTGCTAGGTATGTAGCGAATTCGTGGTCATTGAGATTGTTCAAGATCTTCGCCTAGTTGTTTCGACTAGTTGTTTCGCCGAGTTGCGTTGCGAGACGGACAAGTTCGCGAAGTTCTGTTTCGTCAGCGCCAGACTTTGTTAGTGCAGCAATTTTGAGTTCAAGTCGCTCGGCAGCGGCATCATCAAAAACTTCGGGGCGTGTCGTATTCGCACTGATTGTCGCCACCAACAATACGAGTGCAGAAATCGCAGTTGTGCCGCCGATCGTATTGACGAGCCCGACATTGTTGCCAGCAATTGATGTGATGATCATGCCAGCAATGCCTGCGACAAAAACAATCGAACAAATTATGCGAATGTTGCGCAGGGCGAGTGATGTATTTCGCGACGAAGATTTCATGTCGTTATTTTCGCGAGAGCGGTTTGTATTTAATTCGCTTTGGCTGATCGGCTGAGATGCCGAGTTCTTTCTTGCGCCATGCCTCGTAGTCGGTGAAGTTGCCCTCGAACCAACGAACTTGGCTGTCGCCTTCAAAAGCCAAAACATGTGTAGCAATTCGGTCTAAGAACCAGCGGTCGTGACTGATTACGACTACACAACCCGGAAAGCTCTCGAGCGATGTTTCGAGCGCGCGTAGCGTGTCGATGTCGAGATCGTTTGTTGGTTCGTCGAGTAGCAATACGTTGCCCGCATTTTTGAGAAGTTTGGCCAGGTGTACACGATTTCGTTCGCCACCAGAAAGATCGCCCACGCGCTTTTGTTGGTCGCTGCCTTTGAAGTTGAAACTTGCGACATAAGCACGTCCGTTGATCTCGCGATTACCAACTTTCATGACTTCGATGCCATCTGTGATTTCTTGGTAAACCGAATTGTCAGGGTTGAGTGTGTCGCGACTTTGGTCGACATAACTGAGAGCGACTGTGTCGCCGACAGTAATTGAACCCGAGTCTGGTTTTTCTTGGCCAGTGATCATTCGGAACAAAGTTGTTTTACCTGCGCCGTTCGCGCCGATAATGCCGACGATGCCTGCTGGTGGCAAGTTGAAAGTGAGATCTTCGATCAGCAATCGATCTCCGTAACCCTTTGACAGGTTTTTTACTTGAATAACGACGTCACCAAGTCGTGGACCAGGTGGAATTGCAATTTCAAGTTTGCTGTCGCCGCGTTCTGCTGCTTGCGCTTCGGCGTGCAACTTGTCGTATGCGGCAAGACGAGCCTTGCCTTTTGATTGACGAGCCTTCGGTGCCATACGTACCCATTCGAGTTCGCGCGCCAAAGTGCGCTTGCGAGACTCGTTGGCTTTTTCTTCGCGGCCGAGGCGCTCTTGTTTTTGTTCAAGCCAACTTGAATAGTTGCCCTCAAACGGAATGCCCTTGCCGCGATCGAGCTCAAGAATCCATTTGGCGACATTGTCTAAGAAATATCTGTCGTGAGTGATCGCGACAACCGTGCCTGAATAATCTTGCAAAAATCTTTCGAGCCAGTCGACACTTTCTGCGTCGAGGTGGTTTGTCGGTTCGTCTAGCAGCAACAAGTCAGGTCGGCTAAGCAGCAATCGGCAGAGCGCAACACGTCGACGTTCGCCACCCGAGAGTTTGGTGACGTCGCTTTCGTTGGGCGGGCAACGAAGGGCATCCATTGCGATTTCGACGTTTCGCTCAAGGCTCCATGCATCGACGGCATTTATTTTTGATTCAAGCTGTGCCTGCAATGCACCGACTTTGTCGAAGTCAGCGTCTGGTTCGCCCCACATCGCTGTAACTTTTTCGTATTCTGCGAGAAGATCACGAATCGGCGCAACGCCATCCATGACATTTTCTAAAACGTTTTTCGCAGCATCAAGTTTTGGCTCTTGTTCGAGCAAGCCAACAGAAAAACCAGGCGTAAGACGCGCTTCGCCAGTGAAACCGTCGTCAACACCGGCCATGATTTTGAGCAGGCTCGACTTGCCGCTGCCGTTAGAACCTAGGACGCCGATTTTGGCGCCAGGGTAGAAGGAGAGTGAAATGTTCTCGAGCACAGTTCGGTCTGGTGGGTAGAACCGAGCGAGTTTGTAACACGTGTAAATAAATTCAGCAGCCATTAGCCGTCTAATCTAGTTGCAATTGAGTTAAACCCTTTTGTCGATGAGGTCGTGCTAAATTGGCAATGACTTAGGTTCGTGAATAAAAAACAAGACTGAAAGAGGTCAAAATGCAATTGTTCGATCAAGCGTTCATCGGAGATTTTTTGCTCCGTTACTTGCACATTCTCGTAGGCATCGCATGGATTGGTTTGCTGTATTACTTCAATCTTGTTCAGGTGCCAGCTCTTGCCGCTTACGGTGACGAAGGCAAAGCGCGAATGATCACTCTCGACAAAGTTGCACGTCGTGCACTTTGGTGGTTTCGATGGGCGGCAATTGCGACACTCGGTACGGGTCTTTTGATCACTGGAATCGTCGAAAATTATTGGTCGCGCAGTGGCGACGCCCACAAATACACAATCTCAATTGGTATGACACTCGGAACTTTGATGGCAGCCAATGTGTGGATGGTCATTTGGAAAAATCAGAAAGTTGTTTTGGCAAACGCAGTCAACGTGATCGGTGGCGCAGCCGCTGACCCTGCTGCTGCTGGCGCAGGTCGTAAGGCTCTGCTCGCGTCGCGTCAGAATTTCATTTTCTCATTCTCGATGCTTTGGTTCATGGTTGGACCTGCTCACTTTTACCCAGCAGCATTTCCAAATGCGACTTCAAGCAACGCAATGACACTTCTGATCATCGCTCTGGTATTGATTGCAATTTTGCAAATCAACGCTCTCGGACTTCTCGGTGGCACTGCCGCAACAAACAAACTTTTGTGGCCATATGAGTCACACAAGAACGCAATGATTACTGGCGGTGTCTTGTGGCTTATCCTTTGGATTGCCTCAGAGGTGCTTCTTAAATAGCCATCGTTACGATGTAACTGATGGTTGATCAGTCGAATACTGAGGATTTTGGTGCGAACTCCTGGCTAGTTGAGGAGATGTACGAGCGCTATCGCGACGAGCCAGAAACTCTGTCGCCGGCATGGCGAGAATTTTTCAGTGACTATAAGCCGGTTGGTTCGCCGAAAGCTGATCCGACAGGAGAACTGATCAGGCCGAGTTTTATCGAGTCTTCTGACTATGTGCTTGAAAGCATTCAAGTTCCTGCAGTTGCGGCGACGAAGTTAAAACCAAAACCCGAGAACACAGTCTCAGCCAACGGTAAGTCGGCAATTAAAGAGCCAATCTCGCCTGAAGCACCACCGCGTGCACCGCGACCGATGGCAACTTTTGCGCCAGTCGAGCAGACTCCGTTAGAAGTTGTCGAGCCAGAGCCACTACGTGGTGTGTCGTCAGTAATTGCCACGAATATGGAAGCAAGCCTCACTGTGCCGACGGCGACAAGCGTTCGCCAAGTGCCGGCAAAACTTTTAGAAGTTAACCGCAAAGTCATTAACGGTTATCGCGAGCGAAGCGGCGAAAGCAAAATTAGTTTTACGCATCTAATCGGTTACGCAGTCGTTCGTGCGATTGCAGATGCGGTGCCGAACATGAAGCATGTCTATTCGGTCGATGAACAGGGTAAGCCACAGATTAAAAAGTTCAATCGAGTGAATATGGGTTTAGCAGTTGATGTCGACAAAGGCAAAGGTCAGCGCAGTTTGGTTGTTCCTGTTTTGCGCAACGCCGACACACTTGACTTTGCGGGTTTCTTGCTGACTTACGAAGACATAATCCGCAAAGTTCGCGCGAACAAGTTGACGCTCGATGATTTTCAGGGTGCAAATGTCAGTTTGACCAACCCTGGCACGATTGGCACGCAGATGTCGGTGCCACGGTTGATGGCTGGCCAAGGACTAATTGTCGGCGTCGGCACGATTGACTATCCGGCTGAGTTTCAAGGTAGCGATGAACGCGCACTCGGTCGACTTGGTGTTTCGAAAGTCGTGACGATTACTAGTACTTACGACCACCGCATTATTCAAGGCGCCGAAAGCGGCATGTTCTTGAAGTATGTGCACGAGTTGTTGACGGGCGAGCACAACTTCTATGCCGATGTGTTTAGCAGTCTTGGTGTGCCATATGAATCGGTGAAGTGGCGCGACGACTCGAATTCACTTGATAGCGAAGATGCGCTACTTGAAAAGCAAATGCAGATTGCGACTTTGATACGTGTGCATCGTGTGCGTGGTCACTTGATTGCCGATCTTGATCCGTTGCATTGGCGTGCGCCTCGAATGCCACGCGAGCTCGACCCCGCAACGTATGGTCTGACAGTTTGGGACTTGGACCGTGAGTTTTTAACGGGTGGCGTTGGCGGCGTCAATCGGTCGACTTTGGGTGAGTTGCTTGGTGTTTTGCGTGATGCATATTGCCGCACGATCGGTGTCGAATACATGCATATTCAAAACACCGACGAACAACGATGGGTGCAAGAACATTTTGAAGGTGTCAAGCGCAATGATTTCGAAGTCGACAAGATTCGCATTCTTGAAAGACTTAATTCGGCCGAAGCCTTCGAGCGATTTTTGTCGACCAAATATGTTGGTACTAAACGATTCGGTCTAGAAGGTGCCGAATCGGCGATTCCGATTCTCGACAAGATTTTGAATCTTGCAGCCGACGCCAAAATGGACGGCACTGTTATCGGCATGGCTCACCGCGGTCGCTTAAACGTTCTCGCCAATGTCGTCGGCAAAGAATACGACCAAATTTTTCAAGAGTTCGAGGGATATGTCGACCCGTCGTCGGTGCAAGGTTCAGGCGATGTTAAATACCACCTTGGCGCAATTGGTGAATTCGTCGCACAAAGCGGCTCGAAGATGCATGTTGAGTTGGTTTCAAACCCGAGTCACTTAGAAACCGTCAACCCTGTTGTGCTCGGCACGGTGCGCGCAATGCAAGATCAGATTGATCCACCACTTGCATACAGTGTTTTGCCTTTGGCGATTCATGGTGATGCTGCATTTGCGGGTCAAGGTGTTGTCGCTGAATGCTTGGCGATGAGCGACACATCGGGTTATCGAGTCGGCGGAACTATCCATTTGATTATCGACAACCAGATTGGTTTTACAACGTCACCTGAATATGCGCGATCGTCGCAATATTGCAGCGATGTCGCCAAAACGGTGCAGGCGCCGATTTTCCATGTCAACGGTGATGACCCAGAAGCTTGCGTGCGAGTTGCGCAATTGGCATTTGAGTATCGACAGAAGTTTCACAAAGATGTCGTGATTGACATGATTTGCTATCGCCGATACGGCCACAACGAGG
>BJFV01000016.1 GCA_014190055.1 Actinomycetes bacterium | reverse complement strand
GCACGGCATGCGCAGCCGCTACACATGCCCTTGGTTACGCCGCTCGACTTGTTGCATGGGGTCGTTGCGACGCAGTGATTTCTGGTGGTGCCGAATCTGCTGCCACGATTACTGCTGTTGCTGGCTTCGCAAACATGACCGCTCTTTCAACAACAAAAGTAAGCAAGCCATTTGATGCAACTCGAGATGGTTTCATCTTCGGCGAAGGTGCTGCGGTATTTGTTCTTGAACGTCTCGATCTCGCACTCGCCCGAAACGCAAAAATTTATGGAGAAGTCTTGGGTGCGGGTAGCAACGCTGACGCACACCACATCACCGCACCGTCACCAGGAGGAGTTGGTGCGATCGCTTGCATGAGGCTCGCACTTGACGACGCGGGGCTTTCGCCGAGCGATATCAAACAAGTGAATGCTCACGGCACATCTACGCCACTTAACGATGCCGCCGAGGCAAGCGCTGTCGCTGAAGTTTTTGGTTCAACCAAACCACCGATGACTTCTATTAAAGGTGTGACTGGTCACCCTCTCGGTGCTGCAGGCGCCCTTGAAGCAGCTGCTGTTCTGCTCTCATTCGAACACAAACTTATTCCGCCGACAGCAAACACGTCGGTTGTCGACCCGCAGATGTCGAACGTAGATATCGTCACCGGTTCTCCTCGCCCATGGCAACCTGGGCCGACTATTTCGAATAATTTTGGTTTCGGCGGCCACAACGGCTCGATTATTCTCGCGCCTTACGCCTAAGCGTCAGTTTTTACTTGCGTCGATGCTCACGCATCGACGATGACAAACAGCAATTCACATTCGCAGGCGATTTCACCGTTTACTTTTGCAACACCCGAACCTTTTCCTGCGCGCGCCGACATACGACCGAGACTTACTGACATTTCAAGCACATCACCCGGCACAACCTGACGGCGAAACCGAGCCGCATCGAGGCCGCCAAACAATGGCAATTTACCTTTGAATTTCTCATCGCTTAAAATTGCGCAGGCACCAACTTGGGCGATCGCCTCACACATCAACACGCCAGGCAGTGTTGGACGACCCGGAAAGTGCCCAACAAAGAAATTTTCATCGCCAGTCAAACGCCACAAACCAGTCGCGCTTTGACCAGGAACCAGCTCTATCAATTGGTCGACAAACAAAAATGGTGCGCGGTGAGGTATCAGCTCACTTGGTAGAGGCAACGAACTCACTTCTCGAGTGCCTCAAGCAAAAAGAGAGGCGTATCTTTCGGCGAAATTTTGTACCATGCGTACAAAATCTTGCCTTTCTCATCAATTAAAAATGCTGATCGCTCGATGCCCATGTATTCACGTCCGTACATCGACTTTTTCTTCCACACTTTGTAGGCCTTCGAAACTTTTTTCTCGGTGTCGGCCAAAAGTGTAAAGCCAAGTTCATATTTCTCGTCGAACTTCAATTGCGTTGCTGGCTCGTCTGGACTGATACCGATAATTACAGTGTTGCCAACACTCTTTCGAATGTCTCGCAACAAGCAAGACTGAGTCGTGCAACCAGGTGTGTCGGCCTTCGGGTAAAAATAAAGCAATACTTTCTTTTTCGCAAAGTCTTTGAGCGAAACTTTTTTACCGTGTTGATCAAGCAGCGCGATCGCCGGCGCTTTGTCTCCAGTTTTCAACATGGAAACAATTTAGCGGTTAGATGCAATCGGACTGTCAATAGCTGCGCGTACCTGCGCAACATACGTTGCGACTGCATCAGGACCATCTTCAAGCAATCGCCGCACAACCGACGCACCTTGAATGACGCCATCAGCAACGGTGCAAGCTTGCATGGCTTGCTCGGCATTCGAAATACCGACACCTACTAACACTGGCATGTCAGTGATCTTCTTTAATCGGGTTGCCATCGCGACAGCGGTTGTCGCTAGCTCTGCACGTTCCCCAGTTACACCAAGCAAGCCCACTGCGTATACAAAACCACGAGCTCGATCAATGACTCGTGGCAGTCTTTCATCGGGCGCAGTTGGGGCTGCCAACATGACAGTTTCAATCTGTGACTTATCTGCAGCACTCGCCCATTGTGTCGACTCTTCTAATGGAAGATCAGGAACGATTGCGCCGACAACCCCAGAGTCACGCAGTGTGCTAGCAAAACGATCGTGGCCTGCTCTAAATACGGTGTTGTAATAACACATCACAATCAGCGGCACTGCAACATCAATCGTTCGCAGTTCATGCAATATTGAGTTCGGTGTTGCACCGTCGCGCAGTGCTTTCTCGGACGCCATCTGAATAATCGGACCATCCATTACGGGATCAGAAAATGGAATTCCGATCTCAATTGCATCAGCGCCATTTGCGGCTGCGCCACGAACAGCATCAACCCAACCCGTTAGACCACCCGTAATGTAGGGCACAAGAATTTTTCGACCCTCCGTGCGGATGTTTCGCAATCGTGCTTCAAGTACACCTGGAGAATGTGTCGCTATTTTCATCGGCGATATATCTTCAATCCAACTTGTCACCGAGGATTGTCATCATTTGTGCAACATCTTTGTCACCACGACCCGACAGATTCATGAGCACCGTCTGCCCTTGAATTTTTGGTGCCTCTTTTGCGATCCACGCAACAGCATGCGCACATTCAAGAGCAGGAATGATGCCCTCGGTTCGAGCGAGCAATTTAAAACCCTCAATAACTTCTTGATCATTCACGCTCGGGTATTCGGCGCGACCAACTGAAGCAAGGTACGAATGTTCTGGACCAACACCGGGATAATCAAGTCCTGCACTTATTGAATGTGCTTCTTGCACTTGACCATATTCGTCTTGCATCAAATAGCTCTTCATCCCATGAACTACCCCAGGTGTACCTCTGCCAACTGCTGCACCACCTGCTGGCTCAACGCCGACTAGTCGAGTTTTTGCATCGATGAACCCTGAGAAAATGCCCATCGCATTCGAACCTCCGCCGACGCAGGCGACAACAACATTTGGGTCTGCACCATCGCACAGTGCTTGAAACTGTTTGCGAGCCTCTTTGCCGATAACGCTTTGAAACTGACGGACCATAAATGGATACGGATGCGGGCCCATCACTGATCCGATGCAGTAATAACTTGTCTCAACACTTGCGACCCAATCGCGCATAGCCTCATTGACTGCATCTTTGAGAGTGCGGCTTCCTGAATTCGCAGCCTCAACGGTCGCGCCAAGAAGTTTCATGCGAAACACGTTGAGTGATTGACGCTCGACATCGACCGCACCCATATAAACCTTGCACTCAAGACCTAACAGTGCGGCCGCGGTTGCTGAAGCAACACCGTGTTGCCCAGCACCAGTCTCGGCGATTATTCGCTTCTTTCCCATTCGCTTTGCAAGTAGTGCTTGACCGAGAACGCTATTTATTTTGTGCGAGCCCGTGTGATTTAAGTCTTCGCGTTTAAGAATTAATCGAATGCCGAGCTGTGCGCCAAGATTATGACATTCAGTCAGAATCGACGGTCGACCTGCATACTCGGCAAGCAAGTCATCAAGTTCACTTCGAAAAAGCGAGTCGTTCCAGGCATCGTTGAATGCTCGCTCTAGCTCTTCACACGCCGGCACGAGAGTCTCGGGCACAAACCGCCCTCCGAAATCACCAAAACGACCGTCGGCACCTGGCGTCAACAATTCAGTCGGCACGGGTTTCGCGTTCATGCAGACTAAATGTACCCCGAACTACTTCTATTAGTTCTCCCAATTAAACGGACGATCATCCCCGTTTCTGAGTTCACTTTCAGCAATTCGGTCTAGATCTTCAAATGCTGCCCGTGCATTTTCGATAAATCTCTTCAATTTAATTGGGTCTTTATATCCATGACTTTTCTCGACACCCGAAGAAACATCAACTCCCCACGGTGCAACTTGAGCGATTGCCGTGCCAACATTCTCGTCGGTTAAACCACCAGCAAGTAGAACTCTTACAGTGCTCGGCATCTGATTCACAAGTTCATAATCGTAAGCAAAACCCGATCCAGGACTTGGCGAGTCAACCAAAATCAAATTGGTCAGGTAATCGTCCGCCTTTTGTGCCTCTATCGAACCCGCCACCACTGCCTTGATAACCCAATTAATTTCAACCATCACTTCAGCAACATTCGCTGGCGATTCATGCCCATGAAGTTGTGCCCCAAACACCCCAGATTCTCGAACCGTGTCGATAACTCTTTGCGGATGTTCGTCACGAAATACACCAACAGTTAAGACGCTCTGCGGCAATCGCCTAACTATTTCACGCACACGTTGCGGTGCGACCTGGCGGGGCGACGGCGCAAAAACAAAACCAAGTGCATCTGCGCCCAAAGCAACGGCCAGCAATGCATCTTGTTCGTTAGTTATACCGCAGATCTTTATAAACATCAGACTCTCAGTTCATCAAGTGTCATCGCAATGTTCTTTGAAGTCACAAGTGACTCGCCCACCAAAATTGCATGGTAGCCAGCGTCGCGAAGCTGCGAGGCATCATCTCGTGTTCTTACGCCAGATTCGGCGACTCGCACAACATTGCTTGGTATTTCTTTTGCAATACGCACTGCACGCTGTTGATCGACTTCGAACGTTTTAAGATTTCGCTGATTCACACCAATCATTTTTGCGCCAATTTCAAGCGCTAGATCAAGTTCAGGCTCATCGTGAATCTCGACTAACACATCCAGACCAAGTTCTGAGGCAAATTTGTGAAACTCACTGAGTTCGTCTTTGTTGAGAGCGGCCACAATCAACAAAATGCAATCAGCGTTCATCAGTTTCGCATCACAAATATCGTTGAGGGAGACCGTGAAGTCTTTTCGCAACACCGGAAGATCAACTGCCCCTCGGGCACTTTTCAAATCGTCGACAGAGCCACCAAAAAAATCAGAGTCAGTCAATACTGAAATGCAACTTGCCCCTGCATTTTTATACTGCTCGGCAACGACTTTGGGGTCTAGATCGTGGCTAAGTAACCCCCGTGAAGGCGAACGTCGTTTGATCTCAGCAATTACCGCCAACGCATTTTTTGAATCTTCAATCAGACGCTTTGCAAAACCCCGGCTATTCGAAATAGCCCGTGTTGCTTCGATTAACCCTGACAATGACCTCGTGTCACGCGACGCAACTTCGCGATGCTGAGCAAGAATCTCGTCGAGATACAAAAATTAAAGTCCCTTGCCACCCATCGGCGTCAAGAATGAAATCTCGGGTGCGCTCGCGGCAAAAGGTGCGAGGGTTTTGGACCAAGACTTGAAAGCCTCTGAACTCATGTGCGCATTTGCTGCATCTTGATTTGCATAAAGCTCGTAGAACCAAACCGTATTTGGCTCGACAGCATCGTGATGAAACACGTAGAAACGCGTGCCTTGCTCGCCTTTGGCGGTTTCAATGCCGGGCTTGACCGCCTCTGTCATTGCGTCGCGTTGGCCGTCCAATACTTTCAACTTCACTACGACTGCTACTTGCGACATCTGGTCTCCTCAGTTAAGGGCATGCGATTTGCAAGCCATGATTTTGTAATTTCTTAGTAGCCGAGCCTATGCGAAAGTTCAGACATCAACGAGTCGATCTTCACTCGATTTTGGGCGGTTGAGTCACGTTCGCGAATAGTCACTGAGTTGTCGTCTAACGAATCAAAATCGACAGTCACGCAGAACGGGGTGCCTATTTCGTCTTGACGTCGATAACGACGACCAATCGCTTGAGTCTCATCGAAATCACACATATAACGCGCACCCAGCATCGAATGAATCTCCTTTGCAAGTGGCATCAGCGTTTCTTTTTTCGAAAGCGGTAGCACCGCTATCTGAAATGGTGCCAACCGGGGGTGCAAGCGCAAAACCGTGCGTGGTTCATCATTGACTACGTCTTCGTCGTAAGCAGCAAGCAAGAAAGCCGCCATCGTACGATTGGCACCTGCGGCCGGCTCTACAACGTATGGCACATATCTCTCGTTGGTCGCTTGATCGAAATATTCAAGTTTCTGCCTCGAATGCTCGGCATGTTGCTTCAAGTCGAAGTCGGTGCGTTGCGCAATGCCCTCGAGTTCGCCCCAGCCCCATGGAAACAAAAATTCAATATCACTTGTGCCTGCCGAATAGTGCGAGAGTTCATCTTTGGCATGCTCACGAATTCGCAACATATCTGCTGGAATGCCGTAGTCGATATACCACTGCAACCGAGACTTACACCAGTAGTCGTACCACTGAGCACTTTCACTTGGTGGCACGAAAAATTCAAGTTCCATTTGTTCGAATTCTCGAGTTCGAAAAATGAAATTGCCAGGTGTAATTTCGTTTCTAAAACTCTTGCCCACTTGCGCAATTCCAAACGGCGGTTTTTTGCGACTGGTTTGCAAAACATTTGCAAAATTTACGAACATTCCCTGGGCGGTCTCAGGGCGAAGATAAACCGTCGCACCTTCCCCTTCAACAGGACCAGCGTGCGTTTTGAACATCAAGTTGAAAGCCCGTGCGTCTGTGAACTCACAACCCTTCTTCGACTGTGGGCAATCTCGGTCTTCAATCTGGTCTTGACGAAAACGACGCTTACAAACCGTGCAGTCCACAAGTGGGTCACTGAAATTGCTGAGGTGTCCACTGGCTTCAAACACCTGCGGCGCGCCCAAAATTGCTGCATCAATAAGCACGACGTCATCACGCTGTTGCACCATCGTGCGAACCCAAGCCTCTTTGACGTTGCGAAGCATCAACGAACCAAGTGGGCCATAGTCATATGACGATCTAAATCCGCCATAAATCTCGCCACTCGGGTAAACAAAACCCCGACGCTTGCAAAGGTTGACGACTTGATCTAAATCTTTCGCTGGCACTTCTTCAGACTATTACAAAAGGGCGCTGATTTATGTTCAGGTTTTTAGTTCAGCGCTCAGGGCGCTCAAAAACTGCGACCGACTTGAGACGACGCTCGAGATGATGCTCCATGCATTTAGTTGCGAGATCCGATACCTCTCTGGTAGCAGCACTCTCTGGCAACGAGAGAGCCAAATTTAATTGCCCGCCAACGATGTTTTGAATGATCTTTATCGCAGCACCTGATATCGACGCTCCGCTGCGGCAACTTTGGCATTGACCGCCACCGCGGAATATGTCGAACGCAACAATCTGCTCGCCCGGCGCCCCGCAACCCACACACTTCTCAACATGAGCACCTACCCCTTCGACGACGAGCAACTTAAAATAAAACGCCGCGAGCACCAACGCCGAATCGTTTTCGGACAACCACTGCAATGCGCCAACCAACATTTTGTAAAGATGCTGTGTCGGCTCTCCCTCCATTCCGAGTTGGTCAACAGCTTCAAGCATTGCCAACCCTCTAGTCAGTCTGTCTAAATCTGTGTATAAACCACGAGCACTCGTCACAAGTTCAACTTGACTAACTGTGTCTAAGTCCTTGCCTTTGCTCAATAAAACATCGATATGACTAAGGGGCTCTAGGCGTGCGCCGAATCGTGACGACATCTTTCGCACACCATTAGCGACAGCACGAACCTTGCCATGTTCTTCAGTCATCATCACGATGATTCGATCTGCTTCTTTTAAGTCATATGTGCGCAAGACAATCGCCTTGTCGCGATACAAACTCATGAGTCAACTCCGCCAAAGCGACGATCGCGGCGTTGAAAATCATCGATCGCCATTTGAATGTGTTCAACATCGCATTCGAGCCATGGAACATTCAAAAACACAAGTTCGCTATATGCAAGTTCCCACATCAGCGACTCTGGAACTTGAGTTGGTGAACCCAAGACTAAAACCAAATCTGGTTCACCTGAGGCGGGTGCGAGCAATGTCGCGGCAAGTTTGTCTTCGTCAATCTCTTGACTACTACTCAATTGAGCAACTGCATTGACAAATCGCTCTTGCCCGTTTGCGCAAGTATCAACCACAACTATCAAGCCATGTTCGCCGATCACCGAAACTCGATCTCCCGAGCGCTGACCGCCAAATACAGAAATGATCGAATTACAAATCGCCGTTCGCTCTGTCGCACTTGCGTGCCCAGAATATGGGTAGATCGACAGCCATCGAACTCCGACCCCACCAACCGATTTAACGAGCGCATCAATTTGAGCCTTCCACTCATTAGGTGTTGTCTTGAGCCATTCGGCAATAGTGCCGGCACACACTAAGACATGAGCCAAATCTCCAGTTGTGTCGCGAGAGGTCTTAACCACCGTGACATTCTCTCACTTTCAAACAACCTGACTCGATAACCAGAGTTGTTAGCGTTGAATTAATGAGTTCAAAACCGCTACATGTCGCCTGCATCATGGACGGCAACGGCAGATGGGCTCGAAAACGGGGCTTGCCGAGAACTGCTGGACACACTGCAGGAGAAGAGTCACTTGCCGACGTTGTACGCGCTGCATCAAAACGAGAGGTCGCATATCTGACAGTCTTTGGTTTCTCGACCGAGAACTGGGTGAGACCACGTGCGGAGGTTCGACACATTCTTGGCTTGCATAAAAAACTTTTTGGCCGAATAGCCGAACTAAACGAAAATAATGTTCGCGTCAATTGGATTGGTCGCCCATTCGATGAACCTGGCTCACGCACACCTTTATATGTGCAGCGAGCGATTCGAAAAGCAATCGACGACACCAAGACAAATACTGGCATGGTGCTGACCGTGGCGTTTGATTATGGCTCGCGTAGCGAGTTAACCCGAGCAGCCAAGCGAATTGTGGCCAGCCAAACCGAGCTGACTCCAGCGAATCTTCAGCTCAATCTTTACGACGCCTCCCTGCCGCCAGTTGATGTGCTTGTTCGTACCTCAGGAGAATCGAGAATTTCAAATTTCTTGCTTTGGCAAATTAATGCAGCGAAGATTTATTTCACAGACCGACCTTGGCCCGACTTTGATGCTGTCGAACTTGATGCAGCAATTGCATTAGCGAAGAATTAAATCAACAAGATCACGACAACAAACGAGACTTAAGTGCCACTAAATATCGCCGATCAAGAAATTCTCGACGCATTGCGGCAAGTAACAACCGAACTTGCTAACGCCGAAGAAAGACAAGGACAAGATGAGATGGCAGTCTTGGTCGGGCGTGCCTTGCGTAAAAATCGACATCTCATTGTTCAAGCCGGCACTGGCACAGGCAAGACACTCGGTTATTTAGTGCCGGCGATCGTCTCGGGTCGACGTGTTGTCGTATCGACCGTTACAAAGGCACTCCAAGACCAGATTTCGCAAAATGATTTGCCACTACTAGCCAAGGCGTTGAACCCGACTCTTGATCACGAGTTGACCTGGACGGTTCTTAAGGGTCGCAGTAACTACCTTTGCCGACAACGTATTGCCGAACTAGCTGACCGCGCTCAATCGCGGCTCGAACTCGACGATGTTTCTGCGCGAACTAAAGCAGATGTCAAGAAACTCTGTGAGTGGGCCGGCACAACAGAAACTGGCGACGAGGGCGAACTTGATTGGCAACCTCAAAGAAATGCTTGGTCAATGGTCAGCGTGACAAGCGAAGAATGCCCTGGTGCATCTCGATGTCCTCATGGCGAAAGTTGTTTTGCCGAACGGGCGCGAACAGAGAGTCAATCATCTGACATCGTCATCGTTAACGGGTGGCTATACGCACTAGATATTGTCACTGAAGGCACGATCATCGGCGAACACGATGTCGTAATTTTTGATGAGGCGCACGAACTTGAAGACGTCGTAACTGATTCAGCAGGTCTTGCACTTTCGCCAAGTCGCATCACGACTATTGGCTCGGCAATGCGAGCGATCATTCGCGACGACGCCATGTCAGGAGGTTTTGCAAAAAGCGCAGCCAGATTGCGTGATGCACTCGTGCCGTACATCAACAAGCGTGTCGTTCTACCTTTAGATAACGAATCGCGCGAAACTCTTGTCGAAGTGCGAGGTCGCGCCAATGAGGCACTTGAGTCGTTGCGAACTATTGCCACCAACGATGAATCTGCCAAACAACGAAAACTGCGGGCGCAGTCTCTGTGCACGCGATTCATTGAAGAAATTGATCTTGCCCTTACCGATCGCAGTGGCTACGTCGCATATGTCGCCGGCACTCCTGACCGTTGTTCACTCGAGATGCGACCATTAAATATCGGTGCGACATTGCACGAAGCAGTTTGGTCACAACGCACAGCAATTTTGACAAGTGCGACCATACCTACAAACCTGCCCGAGCGAATCGGGCTCGTGCCCGAGAGTTATGACGCTTGCCATGTAGCCAGTCCGTTTGATTACGAAAACAATTCACTTCTGTATTGCGCCTCGCATTTGCCCGATCCGGCGCAAGGCCCGCGAGACAAGGCAGTTCACCGCGAGATTGAAGAATTGATTAATGCTGCAGGTGGAAGAACTCTGGCTTTGTTCACTAGCTACGCTCGCCTAAACGCTGCGTATAGCGACCTAGAAAACAAACTTAATTTCAAAGTTTTGAAGCAAGATGATTTTCCGAAAATGGAGCTTTTGAGAAAGTTCGCCGAAGACGAGTCAACTTGTTTGTTTGCGACACAAAGTTTCTTTCAAGGCGTAGACGTGCCGGGGCAAACTCTTAGTCTCGTAATCATCGATCGTTTGCCGTTTCCTGTTCCGACTGATCCTTTGATGAGTGCGCGACGCGACGCTTATGGAAAATCGGCGTTTACTGCAATCGACATACCGATTGCTGCTACAAAGTTGGCGCAGGCTGCGGGTCGACTAATTCGAACACAAACAGATTTGGGTGTGGTCGCAGTGCTTGACCCTCGTCTCGTCACGAAGGGCTACGGCAAATCGATAATTGAGATGTTGCCGCCGATGGAGTTCACGAACAAACTCGAGCGGGCAAAAGAATTTTTGGCCTACGCGGTTAAGAGCCGATAGCCCATTCCCCGGACGGTCACAATTATTTTTGGCTCGTCTGGGATATCTTCTATTTTCAATCGCAAGCGTCTGATATGCGCGTCGACAAGCCGGCTGTCTCCGAGATATTCATAACCCCAAACAAGTTCTAATAACTGGTCTCGCGACAAAACTTTGTTCGCGTTCTCCATGAAGATGTACAAAAGTCGATATTCGGTTTTTGTAAGCGGAAGTTCGATGCCACCCTTCAAGACGATCCCTTGATCGCTGCGCATCTCGACGTCGCGCACCGTGAAGCGGTCGGTTGTAGCTGAACTTGTCGACAATAAAGTAGTTCGACGCAATGCTGCGCGAATTCGTGCCGCGAGCTCTTTTGCGACGACTGGTTTTGTTACATAGTCGTCGGCACCGGCCTCGAGACCCGCGACCAAATCGTGGGTATCAGTTTGTGCTGTGACCATAATTATCGGAACCAAACTTTTGCTTCGTAGTTCGCGACAAACATCAAAGCCCGACAAATCTGGCAATCTCAGGTCAAGTAGCACAAGGTCAACATTCTCAGAAGCAAAGGTCTTTAAACCAGACTGACCATCAGGCGACTCAAGCACTTTGTATCCCTCATCTTCGAGTGCGAGACGCAAAGCAGCACGAATGTCGCGGTCATCTTCAATGAAAAGCAAAGTCTGCACGGTGCTCTATTCTGCCCTGAAGTTCAAATTTGTTACCAGAAAGTCACATATTTATCGGTGTTCCGTCAAACAGACCGTGCAGTATTGGGTTGTCACACCGGCGGGAAGTCATGCTCCCCCTTGACTCCCGCCGGTGGGGGTTGACAAAAATCCCGCAATGCTTGAGGTGTGCAGAGTCAATCTGAGCCAATCAAGTCGAACCAAGCAAAAGTACCCTCAACTCTCGGCGCATTCAGACATAACCTTCGCGGTCTTCGTGGGCGCATGGTGCTTTATTTCAGTCTCAGCGCATTCGCAGCCGCCGTTTCGTTGAGCATCGTTACTTACGCGTCGACACGCGCATACTTGCTTGATCAACGGTCAGAGTTGGCGACAAGCCAAGCGATTAACAACGCTCAGCTATTACGAACACTTGTCGGCGTCAATCCACAGGATGCAGGCGACATTGTTACCAACATTCGCACAGAGAGCGGCGGCTATGCAGTTCTTTACTTAAACGAGCAGGATTCGTTTTTTGCACAAGAGCCGCTGAGATTTACGCAATCAAATTTGCCGACCGATTTATTGACAAAGACTCTAAATGGCACGAGTTCGCGACAGCGCTTTGAATTTAACGGCCAGCCATACGAGGCCCTCGGAATTTCAATCTCGGCGATTTCGGGAAACTACTTCGAGGCGTTTCCGCTTACCGATGTTGAGCGCACCCTCAATACGATTCGAACGACACTTACATTCGGCATCATCTTGATCACCATTGCCGGCGGAATATTTGGATTTTCAAGTAGCAGCAGCGTGCTAAGACCGTTACGCAGAGTCGCATCAGTTGCAACAGATATTGCCTCGGGCGGTTTAGATGTACGACTCGAGGATGAGCGCGACCCCGAACTATCAAGACTCGCCGACTCGTTCAACAATATGGTCGACGCCGTACAAACTCGAATTCAGCGGGAAACAAGATTCGCAAGCGACGTGAGTCACGAACTTCGTTCACCGATCACAGCACTTGCGGCTTCTGTCGAAGTAATGCAGAGTCGGCGCGACGACCTGAGCGATCGCAATAAGCAAGCCTTCGATATCATCGCCAGTCAAGTACGACGCTTTGATCGAACGGTGCTCGATTTACTCGAACTTTCACGTTTGGACGCGGGTGCCGGCAAGACCCAAGAAGAGATCGTCAATCTTGCTGATCTTGTAAAACGAGTTGCGCAACGTCATGGGTTCGCCGAAATTCCGTTTTCGTCAAACCTTGATGAAAATGATGAAACTGTTCTCGACAAACGACGAATTGAGCGCATCGTTTTGAACCTTTTAGAGAATGCTCGCGATCATGCGGGTGGCGCCACAGCAATTTCGGTTACAGGCGATGAGCGCGAACTACGAATTGCTGTTGAAGATGCTGGTGCAGGTGTCGCCCAAAGTGAGCGCGAGAGAATATTTGAGAGGTTCGCTCGCGGTACTGCGTCAAAAAATGGCACAGGTAGCGGACTCGGGCTCGCAATCGTGCAAGAACACGCACGTGCTCTCGGTGGTAGGGCTTGGGTCGAAACAAGCACCAGTGGGGGCGCAAAGTTCATAGTTTCTATTCTGCGACAGAGTTCAACTGAGTTGACAAAGCCGATGTTATGAGACGAGTGATTGGTCTTTTACTGGTCTTTACTATTGCTAGTTGCGGTGTACCACGCTCAAGCAAAGTTGTTGAGATATCAAAAGCAGAATTGCCAACAGAACTAAATCAACAGCCGACAACTACCACCACTACGACAACAGTGGCCGAAGATGCCTCGGCGAAAGAGACCCAACAACCTGCAAGTGAGGTGCTCTCTGAACCGGTCGAGCTCTACTACATCAGCGATGATCGCCTTGTCGCTACTACCCAATCGATTGTTAGCCCGGCAACAATCTCGCAAGTATTGGCCGCACTTATCGCCGGACCACCAACCGGCGACAACGGTCTTGGTCTTCGAAGCGCGCTACCAACAGATCTGAACGCCGAGATTGACATTTCGAAGGGCGTGGCTCAGATTAATACAACTGCCGAGTTTTTGACTGAGCTCTCGCCAATAGATCAACGTCTGGCAATCGCCCAACTTGTTTTAACTTTCACGCGTCGTCCTGGCGTCGGACAGGTGATCTTTACAGTCGACGGACAGAATGTCGCCGTGCCTCGCGGTCGCGGTGATCTCGCCAAGCC
>BJFV01000015.1 GCA_014190055.1 Actinomycetes bacterium | reverse complement strand
GCAACCGATGTCGCACAAGCCCCAGACCCAGGTTGGCACTATGTGATTATTGGATTAAAAGACGCTGAGCCCAAGACTCGCAGTTACCGAATTATCGATTCGCAGATATCTGAAAGCCAAATCGTCACGGCTTGACGATCGTTTTGGCTATTGCTTTGACTATCGCGCAATTCACAGCTGTTTCGCTAATTTCGGGATAAATCCGACCATATTGGTCAGGTATCCTGACTAGGTGGTGATTAGCGAAAATGTGCTCGACCTGATCGGCAATACGCCGTTGGTTGATGTTTCTAATTTGTCGCCGAACCCTCGCGTGCGACTTCTGGCGAAACTTGAAAATCAAAATCCTTTTGGTTCGGTAAAAGATCGCATCGCCAAATCGATGATCGAGCAAGCAGAGAAAAACGGAAAACTTCTGCCTGGTCAGCGAATCATCGAACCGTCAAGTGGAAACACTGGCATCGCGCTCGCGGCTATTGCGCAGCTCAAGGGGTATCCAATAACAATTTTGATGCCTGACAATGTTTCGATCGAGCGACGACAGATGCTCGAAGTATTCGGCGCTGAAGTCATTGTCACGCCCGGCGCCGAAGGCTCGAACGGCGCAGTTTTGCGAGCAGAAAAAATGGCCAAAGAAAATCCCGATTGGTGTTTTTTGCATCAATATGAGAACGAAGCGAACCCGACAGCCCATTACGAAACAACTGGGCCAGAGATTTGGCACGATTGCCCCGAGGTGACGCACTTTGTCGCCGGCTTGGGAACGAGTGGCACGCTGATGGGTGTTGGTCGTTACTTGAAAGAGAAAAACAGCGAGATAAAAATTATTGCAGTTGAACCGCCACTGGGCGAGCGAGTTGAAGGCTTGCGCAATTTAGATGACGGCTACATTCCGCCGGTGTTCGACAAGTGGCATGGTCGCGAAACTTTAGATCGCAAGCGAGTCGTACGACCTCGCGAGAGCATTGAGTGCACGCGCCGACTTGTGCGCGAGTGTGGAATTTTCGCTGGCATTTCATCTGGTGCATCTTTGGCTGGTGCTCTTAAAGTCGCAAGTGAGATTGGCCTAGATAGTGATCAAGAAGCCGTGATCGTATTTATCGTCTGCGATGGCGGATGGAAATATCTGTCAACTGGCGCATATACAGATGACTTAGATCAAGCCGAAGCTGCTGCCGAAAAAATTATTTACTTTTAACGACCTGCGACAAGCACGCAAAGACCAGCAACAACCACAGTGGCTGAAGTCAGCCGACGTTTGTGGTCATCTTCTTTGAGGTACTTCCAGCCAGCCAGTGCGGCGATCACCACACTTGACTCACGCATTGTTGCGACATAGCCAACGGGCGCAAGAGTGAAGGCGTAGACAACCATCGAATAGCCGATAATCGACATAGTGCCACCGAATGCGGCGGGCTTCCATTCGGCAGCAAGAAAACCTTTGAGTTCTTTGCGCCGTGTTAGAAGTGCCCAGATTGTTATTGATGCAGCCCCACTTACAAAAACACTAAGAGCGAATGCGACCGCGTTCGAGTTGCGAGCGCCATATGCATCGACAACCGAATAAACGCCAATAGTTGCTGCAACACCGAGAGCAGGAAAAATATTGTTTATCGGTTGACCCGAGACTAAAACCCAAAGTCCAAAAATAACAATGGCGATACCCGCCATGCTGAGTGCTGAAAGATCATCGCCAAGAAAAATTAAACCCAAAATGGCCGCGCTAAGTGCGCCAGCACCACGGGCGATCGGGTACGTGAGCGAGAAATCATTTTTGTCATATGCCTTGGCAAGCAACATGACATACGGCAAGTGTCCACATCCACTGATGATTGACCACCACCAAGAAATATTTGGCTGACCGTCAATAAGTGTCCAACCCACTAGAGCGATCAACGCAAAAGAGCCTGCAAAAGCAAATTGACCCCATAGGGCGAGAAATCGGTCGCTTGTTTGCTTGACGACAATGTTCCAAGTTGCGTGCAAAAACGCAGCCAACAAAGCAAGGGCTGCAGCGAGAATCACACAGCGACTATAAAGCATTTACTGATGAATCGTCATGGCTAAAGCGAGTTGCCCGATTTCAATGTTTGCCACGGCGTAGCGTTGTTGGCGATGAATGCGCAAGTTGATCGCCCGATCGGAATGTTTGATTCTGGTTTTGGTGGCCTCACTGTTGCGCGAGCCGTAATTGACTTGTTGCCAAGTGAAGATCTCATTTATATCGGCGACACAGCGCGTTACCCATATGGGCCAAAGCCGGCCAGTGAAGTTAGAAGTTATGCGATCGAGTTAGCGACAAGCTTGGTGCGTGACTTCAACGCAAAATTGATCGTTGTTGCTTGTAATACCGCCGCCTCGGTTGCGTTAAGCGAACTGCAAAGTCTGCTCTCAGTGCCCGTGATTGGGGTCGTTGAGCCAGGTGCACGAGCTCTTGTCGAGGCGACGACAAATAATCGCGTTGCAGTGATCGGCACAGTTGGCACTATTTCGTCAGGTGCGTATGAAAGCGCAGTCGCCAACGCAGCACGTGATGTTTCGCGCGAAGTTTCTCTTACGGCTACGGCCTGTCCAGGTTTTGTCGAGTTTGTTGAGCGCAACGAAACTTCGGGTCGAGCCGTAACTGAGTTGGCAGAGAAATTGCTTGCGCCAATTCGAAATGCCGATGTTGACACGCTGTTGCTCGGGTGCACCCATTATCCATATTTGAGCGAAGTAATTGGCCGAGTGATGGGATCTGGCGTGAGGCTGATCAATAGTGCTGACGCCACCGCGTCAGTTGTGCGTGATGTGCTGGCTGAAAATAACATTTCTCGTAGTGTGGGAAGTGGCGCGCAGAGCTCATCAAGACATTCTGGTTTGCATGAGTTTTATTCGTCTGGCGATGTTCAGCAGTTTGCTGAATTTGGTCGTCGATTTTTGGGTCCAGAGCTTTCGGTTGCAAAGCAATGGCCAAAGTAATTAGATAAACAAGTTGTTAATAACGGAGAGAACATGACACGACCTGACGGACGACAAGCAAATGAATTGCGCCAACTCAAATTTGAGCGTGACTTCACCGAGATGGCTGCAGGTTCGGTGTTGGTTTCGTTTGGCAAGACCAGAGTCTTGTGCACCGCGTCGGTCGATGAAGATGTGCCGCGATGGATGAAAGGCAAGAACAAGGGTTGGGTAACCGCCGAATATTCGATGCTGCCCGGCTCGACACCTGAACGCAATGATCGCGAAGCAGCAAAAGGTAAACAGGGTGGTCGCACGATTGAGATTCAACGATTGATTGGTCGCTCGCTGCGCTCGTGTTGCGACATGACGCTGTTGGGCGAAAGACAAGTGATTGTCGACTGTGATGTGTTGCAAGCCGATGGTGGCACGCGGACCGCCAGCATTTGCGGGGCATACATTGCGTTGCACGATGCGTTGACGCGTGTGCAACAAAGTGGCTTGATAACGAAACATCCGTTGCACTCGTTGTGTGCGGCAGTGAGTGTGGGCATTCATAACGGTGTGCCGATACTTGATTTGCCGTATGTAGAAGACAGTTCAGCCGAGGTTGATATGAATGTCGTGATGTTGCAAGCGCATAATTCGACCGAGCCAAAATTTGTTGAAGTGCAGGGCACTGCCGAAGGTGCGGCGTTCAGTCAAACGCAGTTGACCGAGTTGTTAGCTCTAGCGACTGCAGGTTTGCGCGAGGTTTTTGCGCTACAGACGCAGACGCTTGCAGTGCCACCGAAACCAAAACTTTAATTAGTGTGCTGAAAATATGTTGCGCGTAGTTTGCGCTTCGGCAAACCCACACAAGGTCGCCGAGATTTTCGAAATCATCAGAGAAATTGCTTCAGTTAATTTGCTGCCACGCCCTCGCGAACTTGCCGACGTAGTCGAAGATGCCGACACGCTTACGGGCAATGCGCGGCTTAAAGCATTGGCTGTTTGTGCTGCAACCGGCATGCCGGCACTTGCGGATGATACGGGTCTCGAAGTTGACGCATTAGATGGTCGACCGGGCGTGATTACTGCGCGTTTTGCTGGTGCTGGTGCAACTGACGCGCAAAATCGAAAGAAATTGTTGCAAGAACTTATGGGGGTTACGAATCGTGCAGCCCGATTTCGAACTGTTGCGCTATTGCGAATGCCAAACGGTCAAGAAATAGTTGCTGAGGGCGTATGTGAAGGGTCAATTAGCGACATCGAGCGTGGTGAACGCGGTTTTGGCTATGACTCGGTGTTTATACCGACTTCGAGCAATGGTCGGACTTTTGCCGAGATGTCGATTAATGAGAAACACGAGGTTTCACATCGAGGAAATGCATTTCGATTGTTGGCTAGTCGGTTGGGCGAGTTACCAACCACGTAAATCAATCGGCCACGAGTCGATAACTTCGTCGCCGCGCACAAGAAATGCCAATTCGTGCATCGCCATAGTCGGGTCGATGTGTGCAGGGATCACTCGAAGTTTGTCGCCAACAGAAACGTTTGTGTTTACTGATTCTTTTTTCGGGGCGAGTGTCGTATGTTCGTCTGAACAAAACAACACGTCAAAGCCTTGAACAGACGGATTGCCATGATCCATGCCGAGAGATTTCAGGCCAACATCAATTACGAGCCAGTCGCTGGATTTTGAAATTACCGTGCCCAAGACAAAGCAACTTTGGTCAAAAGGTAAATTTAATTTTGCATAGTGGGTGTCCATTAATGCATAAGAGCCGGCTTGCAACTCATTGATACAAGTTTCATCGTGCAGGTCAAACGTGCCGGTGCCGCCCGCCGAGATGATTTCACCGCCAACGTCTTGGGCTGCACTCGCGAGAAGTTGCATCGATTCGGCAACGCGCTGTTTTCGTTTTTCGTGACCCTCGACCATCATTAGGTGACCTTCGTAACCCATGACGCCACGCACGTTTAGTTTTTGTTTGCGTGCGAAATCTGCAAGTTGACCAGCAAGTGTCGGCGCGACGCCGCAGCGAGGTAGACCAACATTGACGTCAATTAGTACATCGCGCAGACCTGCACTCGCGGCTGCCATCACTGTTATTTCAGAATCAACTGCAACTGTCACGCGCGCTGATTGCGCAACCTTTGCCAATGCGTTTAGTCGGTCGCCGTCAACAACTTCGTTGGCGAGCAAATAATCTTCACCAACACCGGCTGCGGCCATGCCGATTACTTCACGAGGTGTGGCGCATGTGAAGGTTTTGTGTCCGTATTGTGATTGCAAATTGGCAAGGTTGGTGCACTTGTGTGCTTTCGTATGTGGACGCAGTTTTTTGCCTGGGTGCCGAAGTGACATTGTTCGCAGGTTGCTATTAAGCGAGTCAAGATCGATTAACAACGCGGGCGTTGCGAGTTGAGATGTCGTGCGTGGTTGCATGTTGTGCCGACGGAGAGACTCGAACTCTCACTGGCGGCGTCCTAAGCGCCGTGCCTCTGCCATTGGGCTACGTCGGCTTGCGTATGCCTTGGGTCGTAAGAGTAGTGCTTGATATCGGTTCTTTGACATAATGTAAACCTTGACTTCAATAACGACGGCACATCAAAGCCCAAAGCGTCAGTTGGATGCTTCGGCACTGGCTGGGCAGTTGGGTCTTGCCGACAAAATCGTCGATTCGCAGGCGCTTGAAAACAGCGTTGCGTTGTGCGCGAAAAACAAAGTTGTATTGCCGACGTTTGCTCAATTAGCCGACCCTTCAAAAATTGATGCTGACTATGCAAAAGGCGTCGACAAAAACGCTCCCGATGCGCGCAACTTGTTTCGTGTGCATTGGTACAACAACATGCGCGGCGACCGAGTTTCAGTGCCAGACCATGTGGTGTTGCCCAGCAGTCTGACTGGCGTCGCAAGCCCGATAATCGTGATGTTTGGTGATCGGTTTCCGATGATTACCGCGCACAAAGTATTGGCAGCGTATTCGTGTCTTGCGCCGAGAATAATTACTGGGCAGTTCGACCCAAGTCGACATCGTGCAGTTTGGCCATCGACTGGCAATTATGCGCGTGGCGGCGTTGCGATCAGCCGCATCATGGGGTCGCGCGGAGTTGCCGTATTGCCAGCGGGAATGTCGCAAGAGCGATTTGATTGGCTCGACAAATGGGTGAGTGACCGAGCGATATTCGTGTCTTGCGCCGAGAATAATTACTGGGCAGTTCGACCCGAGTCGACACCGTGCAGTTTGGCCGTCGACTGGCAATTATGCGCGTGGTGGCGTGGCGATTAGTCGCATCATGGGGTCGCGTGGAGTTGCAGTTTTGCCAGCGGGAATGTCGCAAGAGCGATTTGATTGGCTCGACAAATGGGTGAGTGACCCGAGTGACATTGTGCGTACACCTGGTACCGAGAGCAATGTCAAAGAAATTTACGATGCGTGTAACGAGATGGAACTCGACCCGAAGAATTTTATTTTCAACCAATTTTGTGAATTTGGCAACCATGTCGGTCACTATGAAGTGACTGGTCGCGCATTGGCGAGTGTCTTTGAACATGTCAATAAAGCAACCGGCGGCAAGTTGCGACTTGCGGCGTTCACTTCGGCGACTGGTTCGGCGGGCACGATTGGTGCAGGAGACAGATTAAAAGACGATTACGGCGCCAAGATTGTCGCGGTCGAAGCGCTTGAGTGTCCGACGATGCTCGAAAATGGTTTTGGTGAACACAACATTCAAGGCATTGGCGACAAACACATACCGCTGATTCATAACGTCATGAACACTGACGTTGTTGTCGGTGTTTCAGATCGAGCCACAGATGAACTTGATGTGATGTTTAATACTGACGCCGGGTGTCGTTATCTGGCTGAACGAAAAGGTGTGCCGGTAGAAATTGTCGAGACGCTGAAACACTTTGGTTTTTCGGCAATTTGCAACGTGATTGCGGCGATCAAGACAGCGAAGTTGCTCGGGCTTGGTGAAACTGATGCGTTGATCACGATTGCCACAGACGGCGCCGATTTGTATCCGAGCGAGCGGGTTAAAACTTTGACTCGCAGATTTAATGATTCGTTTACCGAGATTGACGCCGCTGAAGTTTTCGCTGAGCACTTGGCAACTGTCAACACCGATGCGATGATCGACTGCACCGAGCGAGACCGCACGCGCATTTTTAATCTCGGCTATTACACGTGGGTTGAACAACAAGACACACCGCTTGAAGTTTTTGAAGCACGACGCTCGCAGTCGTTCTGGCGCGATTTGCGCAAGTATTTGCCAGTTTGGGATGACCTAATCGGCGAGTTCAATCGCCGAGTTGCTGCCAAAAATTAGTTGTCGATAACGGTATTGCGGCCGTGAATGCTCAAAAGCCAGTGGTGACTGGTTGGCGATGTGCTGCCTGTGGCACTCGCGTAGCGATCAGCGAAGTTTTTTCGTGGCGGTGTCCAAATTCGAGCAATACAGATCGACATCACGTGCTTGAAATTGAAAATGCGATTGCACCGCTACGTAGCAACGGCGATTCGAATCCGTTTATTGGGTTTCAAAGATATTTGGCGTGGGATGCATTCGCCGCAACATTGGGTCTCGGGTTTGATTCACGAACGAAGATCATTCGTGATCTAGATGATGCAGTTGCAAAAGTAGCGGGCACCGGTTTTCGAACTACGCCGTTTTTGCGTAACGACGCACTAAGTGACGCTTTGGGTTTTGCCGAACAGGGTGGTATTTGGATCAAAGACGAGACGCACAATGTTGCTGGTTCACAAAAAGCCCGACATTTGTTTACACAGTTGTTGCATTTGATCGCTGTTGAAAATGTCGGTCGGGCACCATGGCGAAATCAAAGTGAGCGTCCACAATTGGCGATTGCTTCATGTGGCAATGCAGCAATTGCCGCCAGCACTTTGGCGCGAGCAGTTGACTGGCCAATTCAAGTGTTTGTGCCTGAGCACGCAGATGCGCCGACACTAAAAATTTTAAATGCGCTAAATGCGAACGTTGTGCGTTGCGCGAGGCTTGCAACCGACCCACCTGGTGATCCATGTGTGTTTAGATTTCGCGAAGCAATTGTTACGGGCGCAATACCTTTTGGCGTGCAGGGGCCAGAGAATGCGTGGTGTCTCGATGGCGGTCGCACAATTGGTTGGGAGATGGCAGTCGTCGCAGAAAACCTGCCAGGTGCGTTGTTTAGTCGAATGTTCGTGCAAGCAGGTGGCGGTGCATTTGTGACTTGCGCTGCCAATGGTTTTTTTGCCGGTGCGACTAAGCCGAAAGTGCATGCTGTACAAACGGAAGGATGTGCGCCATTGGCTCGCGCTTTTGAGATTGCGCGCAAGACCGGTGGTGCACGAAACGCCGGTTCGCGATGGTCGCAGTGCATGTGGCCATGGGAGACCACGCCTGTTTCTCTTGCCGACGGTATTTTGGACGACGAAACATACGACTGGGTTGGTGCGTGTAATGCGATGGCCGACAGTGATGGTTACCCAGTTGTCGCGAGCGAAGATCGGGTTCACCAAAGTTTTGAAATGGCGCATCGTGTGACAAATATTGATGTCAGCCCGACTGGTGCCGCTGGGCTTGCGGGATTATTGGAAATGCGCCGAGAAATCGCCGATGACGAACGTGTGATTGTTATTTTCAGTGGCGTCCGTCGGCAATAGTTGCGCGCGCACTAGCCTGCAAGGCATGTCAAACATTCTTCCTGTAGCCCTCGAGGGCGGATTCGATGCACGCAGCGATATCTTCGTGCGACTTCTCAAAAGTCGAGTAATCATGCTTGGCACTGATGTCAATGACGAGATTGCCAATCAGGTTTGCGCTCAGTTGTTGTTTCTCGAAGGCGAAGACCCGAAAGCAGATATTTGGCTATATATAAATAGTCCTGGTGGTTCGGTAACTGCGGGTATGGCGATTTACGACACGATGCAGTTTGTTTCGTGCGACGTCGCCACAGTGTGTTTGGGCCTGGCCGCTTCGATGGGCCAGTTCTTGTTGACAGCCGGTGCTGCTGGCAAGCGTTACACATTGCCAAATGCGCGAATCATGATGCACCAACCACTTGCCGGTCTGCGTGGTCAAGCATCTGACATTGCGATTCAGGCTGAACAACTTGCATACACAAAGTTGAGCATGGCAAAACTTACAGCTCATCACTCTGGTCGAAAACTTGAAGAGATTCAAGCTGACTCAGAGCGTGATCGTTGGTTTACAGCCGAGCAAGCTCGCGATTATGGTTTGGTCGACAAAGTAATCGTCAAGCGCGGAGAAATTCGCTAACGACAATTAGTTGTTACGGGGTTGGGCCGACGCTCAACCCGGTTGAGATATCGACGCCGCAAGTTTCACGAATCCATTGAGCTGATGCATCAGCGGCTTTTTGCGTTGAATAAGACATATCTATAACTGCTTGCACGCTCTCGGCGTCGTTCGGGTTAGCGCGAGAGGCGACTGTTAGTAATTCGGTGAGTGACTTCCAGTCATCTTCGATGGCCAGTGGTGCAACTTTGGCTAGTCGTTTGTAACGATCAAGCATCTGCGAAACATCGGCGGGTGTCGCAGTCGGCTGAGTGATTTCAGGTACTTCGAGAGCCAGTTGTCGACAAAAGTTTGTCGCAGTTCGAGGTGTTTCTGCGCATGCACTGGTGAGGGCGACAAATGTAAAGACTGTTGCGGCGACTCGGGTTGCCATGCGAGTTCGATTACGCACACATTGGCGAAACGAATTAGTGCCTGTGATTTTTAAAAAAGTCATCGCGCTCAAGTATCTCAGGTTGAACATTGAGTTTGGCGTCATGTCACTCGTTGGTCACATCGTTGAAAATTCAAGCCGAATTACAAGTCGAAAATGTAAAAGGAAGTAAAAGTGTTTGCATCAGTTAGGTCGGCCACGTTGTTGGGTGTTCGTGGTTCGCGAGTTGATGTCGAAGTGCATGCCGGCATCGGCTTGCCGGGTTTTACGGTTGTAGGGCAGCCAGATGAAGTGTGTCGTGAGAGTCGCGATCGAGTTCGGGCAGCGCTGTTATCGGCGGGTTTGCCTTGGCCGACGAGACGAGTGACGGTGAATCTTGCACCGACTGGCGATCGAAAGTCTGGGGCGTGTTTAGATTTGGCGATCGCAATTGGTTTGTTGGCTGCACAAGAGATTGTCAGCGTCGACGTTTTATCTGAGTTTGCTTTTGTTGCCGAGTTGGGTCTCGATGGTTCGTTGAGACCATTGCGCGGTGCGACGCCCCTCGTTTTGGCACTGACTGATCGCACAACAATTGTTGCGCCCGGCAACTTTGTCGAAGCAAGTGCGGCAACACCGAGCAATGTTCTTTGTGCTCAGAATCTTTTTGATGTGGTTGAGTGCTTGGCTGGGCGCGCCGATTGGCAACGCGAAGTTCGTGACAGCAAACCGACAGATGCGCTTAATCGGCGTCGTGATAATCGCGATCGCGATGTGAGTGCGAATTCGAGCGCCGAGCGTGTAAGTGCGCTAGATATGGCAGACGTGCAGGGGCAACCTGTGGCACGGCGCGCACTTGAAATTGCCGCGGCGGGTGCACATCATTTATTGCTAGTTGGTCCACCTGGAGCAGGTAAAACAATGTTGGCCGAGCGTCTTGTCGGACTTTTGCCGCCGTTGACAGATGAAGAAGCGATCGCAACAACGATGGTTCACTCTTCGGTTCATCTCGAATCGCCAAATGCAGGTCTAATTCGTCGTGCGCCATATCGGGCACCGCATCATTCGTCTTCGATGGTGTCGATGGTTGGTGGCGGCACTGCACTGATGCGACCTGGCGAAATCTCACTCGCAAGCAACGGTGTCTTGTTTCTGGACGAACTCGGCGAGTTTGCACCGTCGGTGCTTGATGCGTTGCGCCAGCCGCTTGAGCAGGGCATAGTTCGATTGGCGCGAGCGCGAACAAGCGTTGTGATGCCCGCAAAGTTTTTGCTCGTCGCAGCGACAAATCCGTGTCCGTGTGGTGAAGGTTCACCAGGTGCTTGCACATGTGACGATTCGGCGCGAGCCAGATATCTACGCAGATTTTCTGGACCGTTGCTCGACCGATTTGATTTGCGAGTTGCAGTGTCGCGACCAAAAACAGACGAACTGGTTAGCCCACAGCGTGGCGAGTCGACAAGAGATGTTGCCAACCGCGTCGCGGCTGCACGTGAACTTGCATTTTTTAGGTCAGGTTGTGCCAACTCGGCTTTGAGTCGAGAGCAATTAGATCTTGTCGCGCCGTTGTCAAGAAGTGCAGAAAAGCGATTGCGTCGAGAACTCGAGAACGGTCGTTTGACCGGTCGCGGTTATCACCGTGTGCGCCGTGTGGCACGCACAGTTGCAGATCTTGACGGTGCGCCTGACATTGTCAGTGACGAGCATCTGAATCTTGCGTTGATGATGCGAGTTGATCTTGCATCAGGTTTGCGTGCACGAGAGTTGCAGTTTTAGCGATGAGTGTCGTCACACAGAAATTTTTAAGTGATGATCACTTAATGGCGGCATCGCTGACAGCGCTACCCAAGATCGGCCCAAAGCGATTGTCGACTTTACTCAAATATCACGACCCGCAAACTGCGTGGTCGGTGGTGCAGGGTCGAGCAAAACCTCACGACGTAGTGGCTGCGCTAATGCAAGAAAGTGGTCTGGGTGCCATGTGGCGCGCGAATGCGACTCGCGATTTGCAAGAGCAGATTCTGGCGCGATGCAAAAAAGCGGGCATTCATGTGGTGCTCTACGGCGAGTCGAGTTATCCGTCTTGTTTAAAAAATGATTTGGCGCCACCTGCAGTTTTGTTCTTTCTAGGTGACTTGTGTGCGCTAAACGCTCGACGTGTTGGCATGATCGGTACGCGCAGTGCAACTGCATCGGGCAGATATCTCGCATCGCACCTTGCATTTGAGTTGACCCAAAACGGAGTATCGGTCGTTTCTGGTTTGGCGAGAGGCATCGATGCCTGGGCTCATCGCGGCGCGCTTCGTGCACTCGAAAAGACCCACAGCGAAGAGATGAAAAAATCAAAACCTGCGTTTGGTGAATTGGCGCCGCCTGTTGGTGTTGTCGCATCGGGGCTTGATTATGTGTATCCGAAAGAACATGGTGATTTGTGGCGGCAGGTTGCTCAAACTGGTGTGCTTTTGAGTGAGTCTTCACCAGGTGCGGCGCCTGAGGCGTTTCGGTTTCCGTTGCGCAACAGAATTTTGGCGGCACTAAGTGAAGTGTTGGTTGTTGTTGAGAGTCGCGACAAAGGTGGGTCAATGATCACTGTCGATGAAGCACAAAAGCGCGACATCACAGTTCTCGCAGTGCCCGGGTCACCAAGAAATATTGCTTCGGTGGGCACGAACTTGCTCGTACAACAGGGTTGTTTGCCAGTTGTTGGTGTAGACGATATTTTGGTCGCTCTCGGTTTAGATAATCGACGCGCCAGTGCCGCCTCTTTTGACCCACGACCACGACTTTCTGAGCAAGACGCACATCTTGTTGCCGTCATGGTGGGAGCACCATTTTCTTTAGACGAATTTGTCATTCGTACAGGCGTGCCACTTTTGGAAGCAGCAATTTCTCTTGGTCGTTTAGAGGCTTTGGGTTGGGTCGTGAATAACTCTGGGTGGTGGGAAGTAATCGAATTCGGGTAGCGACACACTCAAAGAGATACCGTTATGACTGCTATGGCGGCGGGGTGGAGTATCGACGACTTTATTGGCTCTATGACGGCTGCCTCTGCGCATACGACCAGTGCTTATGCCAGTGATGTCAAGCAATTTGCCGAATGGGTTTCGCGACAGAAAGTCACTTCGCCGAAAAATGTGACGCGCGATATGGTTCGCCAATACCTGAGTTTCTTGACAACGAATCGTCAGGCAAAGCGCAGTGTTACTCGCAAACTCGCGGCGATTCGCAGGTATTTTGCTTGGCAAGTGCGAAACAAGACGATCAAATCTGACCCAACGGTTGGCGTTCGAACACCATCGGGCACGGGTCGATTGCCCAAAGTTTTGACCAAAGAGCAACTCAATGCGTTGTTGACGTGCAAAGACCCCGAAGTACCAGAGTGGAAGTCGACACGTGATACGGCGGTGATCGAATTGCTTTACGGCAGTGGCCTACGAGTGAGCGAACTTTGCTCGCTTGATATCGACAGCATCGATGCTCGCAACAACACGGTGACGGTGATGGGTAAAGGTTCAAAAGAGCGGCGCATTCCGGTAAGTGAGCCGAGTATTGGTGCAGTAAAAAGTTGGGTCAAATTGCGCCGAGAAGTTGTCGACGAAGAACGCGAATCAGTTGCGCTGTTTTTAAATTCACGCGGTGGGCGATTGGCGCCGCGCGATGTACGTCGAATAATTGACGAGAGAGCGCTTACTCCAACTCATCCGCACGCATTACGGCACACGTTTGCTACACATCTACTCGACAACGGCGCAGATTTGCGTGCCGTGCAAGAGTTGCTCGGGCATTCTGATGTAGCAACAACACAGCGGTATACGCAAGTCAGCAAAGAGCGCCTGAAATCTGCTTACGGCGCGTCGCACCCACGCGCATGAACGCACTTCCTGTTCGCTTAACAATTGATCAAGCTTGGGATAAGTGGCACGCGCAAAAAGACCCACTCGCGCGCGAGTGGCTCGTCGTGCACTATGCATCGCTAGTCAAGTTCGTTGCAGGTCGACTTGCAGCAGGTTTGCCAAAACGAGTCGAGATTGGTGACCTCGTAAGTTCTGGCGTGTTCGGTTTGATGAATGCAATCGATCGCTTCGACCCCGCGTTGGGTTTCAAGTTTGAGACTTATGCAATACCGAGAATTCGTGGCGCAATTCTAGATAGTTTGCGTTCGCTCGACTGGGTGCCGCGCAGTGTGCGCTCAAAAGCTAGAACGGTAGAAAACGCAATCTCAGACTTAGAGCACGAGTTGAAGCGTGCACCAACAGACGAAGAGTTGGCTGTGAAGCTGAAAATTAATAGCAGTGATCTTGAAACTTGGTTGACCGAAATCGCATCAAGTGCTGTCGGTCCGCTTGACCATGTCGTTGCCGACAACACACCAGCATCTACACATGGTGGGGCGTCATATGTGCCAAGTCCAGATTCTGTTGTCGAGGCATCTGAGTTGCGAAAAATAATGCGAAGCGAGATTAAACGTCTTCCTGAACGAGAGCGAACAGTATTAGTTCTGTATTACGAAGAAAATTTGACACTGGGCGAAATTGGCGATGTGCTCGG
>BJFV01000014.1:7888-14805 GCA_014190055.1 Actinomycetes bacterium | reverse complement strand
ATTCGTCGTGTGCCCGAAGGAATATCGGTAGAAAGTGCGATCAACTCGAATTGGCCGTCGGTTCGGCGAGTTATTTCGCGAATTGTCAGGTCGATTGAGTCGGTCACGGCAAATTCTTCGGTTGCAGTGTTGATCGCTCGCACTTGCTTTTCGCCTTCGGTAATTTTCTGGCCAAGCGAAATTCTGAAAACTGCAGTTGAGTCGTTTAAAAACTCGTCAATTAGCGACTGAGAGTTGACACCAAGAACAAAGCGCAGGTTTCCCGATGTGTAAATATGAAAATTCTGTGCTGTCAAGGTAAGTTCGCTTGATTCGACTGCCGCCTGCGATGGTTGGGCTGGCAGAGTCGACAGAGCAAAACCAAGTGCGAGAACAATCTTCAGCGCCAACTTAGGCACTAGCGAGAATTTTTCGGAGTTAGAACGATAAATCAAGACATAATCACGCTAATGCTCATGCGGTTGTTAATTAGGCAAACGCATCACTTGTCACGACCCAGTGCGTATCCTTTAAAGCGTGGTGCCCCAGCGCTTCGCGCCAGTTTTGAGCGAGATAGCTCCGATTGCTTCCAGGTTTCGTGACGCCGGATTCAAACTATTTGTTGTTGGCGGCACCGTACGCGATTTGATGTTGGACAAACCGGTAACCGCACTTGACTTCGACTTGACTACCGATGCGTTGCCCGACCAGATCAAAGATTTGCTTGCAGGGTGGTGTGATTCGTTATGGGTTCAAGGTGAGAGATTCGGCACGATCGGAGCCAAAAAAGGTGATCGTGTCTACGAAATAACCACACATCGTGCCGAGGCTTATTCGCCTGATTCACGCAAACCCGATGTGCAGTTTTCAAAAGACATCCATGAAGATTTGTCGCGACGTGACTTCACGATTAACGCAATGGCGCTCGAAGTTACGTCTGACTCGCCTGTTTTAGTCGACCCGTTTAATGGCATGGCTGATTTAATGGGCAAAGTTTTGCGCACGCCGTTGTCGCCAGAGATCAGTTTTAGCGACGACCCTTTGCGCATGATGCGTGCGGCACGATTCATCTCGAGTTTGGGCATGGTCGCTGTACCTGAATTGATTGCCGCGGTTAAGACGATGTCTGATCGGATCACGATCGTCAGTGCCGAACGAATTCGTGACGAGTTTGATCGATTGATTGTCACTGATCGCCCATCTTTTGGTCTTTGGTTCTTGGTTGACAATGGTTTGTCGAAGCACTTTTTACCCGAACTCGCTGCGATGCAACTTGAGCAAGACCCGATTCATCGACACAAAGACGTTCTCACGCACACGCTCGCGGTTATTGAAAACGTGAAGCGTGACGATCCCTGTGATTTTCGAATCACAAGACTCGCGGCGCTGTTTCACGATGTTGGTAAACCAAAAACTCGGGCGATTCGTCCTGGTAAGGGCATAACTTTTTATCATCACGAAGCAGTCGGTGCTCGAATGACCCGCGAGCGCATGCGCAAACTTCGCTACTCAGTGCAAGACATTGAAACCGTCGCCGAACTTGTTGCCCTCAGCGCGCGCTTTCACACCTATCAAATGGGATGGACAGACGCAGCAGTGCGTCGCTACGTTCGTGACGCAGGTGCACACTTGGCCGAATTAAATGTGCTGACAAAAAGTGATTGCACAACGCGCAACGAAAAAAAAGTGGCGGCACTCGCACGGCGCATGGATGAACTTGAGCAACGCATCGCCGAACTCACCGCGCGCGAAGAACTTGCAGCGATGCGACCAGAGATGGACGGCGCACAAGTAATGGAATTCTTAAATATTCAACCAAGTCGTCATGTCGGACAAGCTTTGGATTTTCTTATGGAGATTCGAATTGAAGAAGGTCTTCTCGGTGACGCAGAAATTCGCCGTCGATTGCAGTCTTGGTGGGATTTGCAAAAAAAGTGAATTGATTTGTTAGGGTTTTCTGAATATGCCACGCAAACAGGTGCAAAAAAAACAGAGCACTGAGATCGAAGATTTCGATCAGCATCTCGGGGAAATTGACCACAGGCTGACTCGCCGTGCGGTCATTCAAAATTTTCGCCGTGGAGTAATTTCACAAGACAGCATTTGTGATGCACACCCCGAACTCATGCGCGTGGCGCGAAACTTTGGTCGAACAACCCGTGTTAAGTGTCCCATTTGTGTGAAAGATCATCTCGTGACTGTCACATATTTATTTGGGCCTCGTTTGCCGAGTCATGGCAAGTTCATTGCGACCCGAGCCGAAATCGAGCAGTTTGCGCGGCGACCAGAACATTTCACGGGCTATCTGATTGAGGTTTGCCGTAGTTGTTCGTGGCACCATTTGTTGAAAACTCGCGACATTTAGGCGCCTTTTAACCCTGCAACAGCCCCGTGGCACAGTGCTGTTGTGCCGTTACACTTTCAAATCCACATACCTGCCCCTTCGGGGGCCCCAATCAAAAGTTGGGTCCGAAGGGAGTTATCACGTTCATGCGTGCATATGAATTAATGGTCATCATTAGCGGCAACCTCGAAGAGTCGGCTGCCCACAACTGGTTGAGCGTCATCACCAAGTCAGTTACAAATGCCGGTGGCGCCGTTCACGGCACACCTGATTGGTGGGGCAAGCGTCGCTTGGCTTACCCGATCAAAAAGCAAGACGATGGTTATTACGCCGTGTTCAACATCACAGCACCAGGTGGTGCACTTGATGAAGCCGAACGCGCGTTGCGCATCGCCGACGACGTGTTGCGACACAAACTCCTCCGCCTTCCTGATGACGAAGCCGCACGTCGCGGTCTTTCAGTCGCAGCAAATTCATAAGCAATCCACAAACAAAGGGACACAAACCAAATGGCTGATAACAGCATCACACTTGTCGGAAACTTAACTCGCGACCCAGAAATTCGATTTACAGCAACAGGACGCGCAGTTGCATCTTTCGGTATCGCAGTTGGCCGCCGCTATCAAGTGAACGGCGAATGGCAAGAGCAAACTTCATATTTCAATGTCACTGCGTGGGGCCAACTTGGCGAAAACGCAGCCGCAACATTTACTAAGGGCACTCGCGTTGTTGTGACTGGTCGCCTTGAACAACGTGAGTACACCTCACGTGAAGGTGAAAAGCGCACCGCGATTGACGTCATTGCCGATGAACTTGGGCCAAGTTTGCGTTGGGCGACTGCAACTGTTGTTCGCACACCAAAACAAGACGGCCAAGGTGGCGGCTCGGCGAATCGCCCTGCAAACACCGGCACAAACCCAGGCACCGAAGCAACACCATTTGATGGTGAAGAGCCGTTCTAATCCGAAAACATTTATATCAACTAACGAAAAAACAAAAGAAAAATTAAGGACTCGACATGACAAGTAAATCCAACAAGTTAAGAGCCAAAAAGGCGCTACTTCGCAAACCTAAGAAGCGCCCGAACATGATGGTGCAAGAAAAAGTTGGCTTCGTTGATTACAAAGATGTCAATTTGCTGCAGCGCTACATGTCAGACCGTTCGAAATTGCGCGCTCGTCGCATGAACGGCAACTCGGTGCAGCAACAGCGAGATATTGCTACTGCTGTTAAGAATGCTCGTGAAATGGCTTTGTTGCCGTACACAAAGCGTGTTTCAGCAACTCGCGCACCACGTGAGCGTGGCGAATTCGGCTCTGACGATCGGGGTCGCGATCGCGGTCCGCGTCGTCCACGTCGTGATGACGTCGCTGGAGATGTAACCCAGGTAGAAATTGCCGACAACATCTCTGCAGAATTAACCGACGACGCAAATGTTGAAGCCATTGTCGACGGAGCAGCATCATGAAAGTTCTGCTTCGATCCGACATCAAGGGCATCGGTCGCCGTGGTGACATCGTCAATGTTTCGTCTGGTCATGCCCGCAACTTTTTGTTGCCAAACGACTTAGCGATAGTTGCTAATGCCGGCACGATTGCTCAGGCCGAGGTCATGCGCAAGGCGCGCGAACAGCAGATTGCTGCTGATCGTGAATCGGCTCGCCTGGTGGCATCGTCATTGTCGACGACTGTTATCAAAATCGCGGCAAAGGCAGGTAACGAAGGTCGTCTATTTGGGTCAATCAACGCCGCTGAAATTGCAAAAGCAGTGCTTGACCAAACTGGTGTGACGATTGATCGCAAGAACATTCAAGTTGAGACACCATTGCGACAACTCGGCGAGCATTCGGTATCTGCCGAAATTTTCTCTGATGTTGTAGCCACACTCAAACTAGAAATTGTTGCTAAATAATCTTCAACAACTGTTCTTAGTTATCCACCTGTTATCCACAGAAGAATCACAGGGTTATACCCGTAGCAATCAACAGGCAATCTAAGGCATTGTGTAGGCATGTCTATTGCTGAATTTCCTCGCGGCGATCGTGGTGATCGTGGCGCGGCAACTCAGCGATCTACAAACCGAATTCCTCCGCACAGTGTTGAAGCCGAAGCATCATTGTTGGGTGCGATGCTTTTATCGCGTGAGGCCGTCAGCATTGCATTCGAGCGCGGAGTTCGCTCAGACGAATTTTACAAACCGGCTCACCAACATATTTTTGACGCAATTCGCGCGCTTAACAGTGCTGGTGAACCAGTTGATCCGATAACTGTTGGCGACGAACTTCGTCGCAACAATTTGTTAGATGGCATCGGCGGCATTGACGCACTGCTCACATTGCAAAACGCGACACCCGCAATCACAAGCGCTGAGCGTTACGCAAAAATTGTGCGCGAGACTGCGTCATTGCGCAAGTTGATTTCGGTTGCCTCAGAAATCGCCGAGATTGCCTATAGCGGCCCCGAAGATGTTGCGCGAGCGATTGATGAATCCGAGTCGAAGATCTTTGACGTCTCCGAAACCAATGTTGGTGACGCCTCTCAGCGACTTGGCTTGTTGGTAAATGAAGCGATGGAAAAACTCGAAGACCGTGCCAACAACAAAGAATTGATCACGGGCACCGCAACTGGCCTTGATGATCTCGACAAGATTTTGCTGGGTCTGCAACCTGGCACGCTAAATATTTTGGGCGCTCGACCCGCGATGGGTAAGTCAGCCCTTGCACTTGGTTTGGCGGTGCATGTGGCGCGCTCTTCAGGCAAGCAAGTTTTGTTTTTCTCGCTTGAAATGGGCACAGCCGAACTTGTGCAACGAATTCTTGCTAGCGAAGCAGGTGTTGATTCAAAAGTTTTGCGCAGTGGACGACCATCACCAAACGACTGGACAAAAATTGGTCACGCCGTTGGTCGCTTAGATATTCCGTTAATTATTGACGACAGCCCAGGCACCTCGGTCGGCGCGATTCGCGCAAAAACTCGCCGCATTGTTAGTCGACAAGGTGAAGTTGCGCTAATTGTTATCGACTACTTGCAACTCATGGGTGGTGACGGCAAACCAGAAAACCGACAACTCGAAGTCAGCGAAATAAGTCGAAAACTCAAATTGTTGGCACGCGAATTTAAAGTGCCAATTTTGGCGCTTAGTCAGTTGAGTCGTGGTCTTGAAGCACGCAACGACAAACGCCCGACACTTTCTGACTTGCGCGAGTCTGGTGCACTTGAGCAAGACGCTGACGTCGTGATGTTCTTGTATCGCGACGAGGTCTATAACCCCGATAACAAAACTGAACTCGGTATTGCCGAATTGAATGTGTCGAAGCATCGCGCAGGCCCACTCGGCAAAGTGCGACTTGCATGGTTGGCGGCATACACACGGTTTGAAAATTTCGCGTCTGACCCCACCTCGAATTAGTTATGTTTCTCGGCGAAGACATTTTGGCGTGGATGGTAATTGCCCTCGGAGGCGCGATGTTCGCCGGCAACGTCGCCGCATTGATTCGTCCGCCTAAACAACGTCGAGATGTAAACGACTTGACCAAGGCCCCCGTTGTTCGCAGTGTCGTTATGGCAACGATCGGCGCAATTGCCACAATTTGGGCACTCGTCAGCCTGCTCTAAAAAATTGAGCGGGTGACGGGAATCGGACCCGCGTATTCAGCTTGGGAAGCTGATGTTCTACCACTGAACTACACCCGCAATTGCGTATTTGAGCGTAGCAACACAGTTTTGAGACCGAAATTTAAGTTCAACAAAAAATTCACTAAGGTTCTTGAGTCGTGATTTTGTCAGATCGAAGCATCAAAGAAGCATTGGAAGCCAAGCGAATCATCATTGATCCGCTTGATATGTCGTGTATTCAGCCGTCATCGATTGACGTCAAGGTTTCAAATCTCTTTCGTGTGTTTCGCAACCATACAGCAGGCACAATCGACGTTAAACGCGATCTCACCGATTTAACTGAGCTCGTTGAAATCGAGCCCGACGGTGTTTTTATGCTGCACCCTGGTGAATTTGTCTTAGGGTCAACACTCGAGCGCATTGCAATTGCCAACGATCTTGTTGCCCGCGTCGAAGGCAAGAGTTCGCTCGGTCGACTTGGTTTGTTGATTCACTCGACAGCAGGTTTTATCGATGCCGGCTTCGACGGCCACATCACACTCGAACTGTCGAATGTTGCGAACTTACCGATAACTATTTACCCAGCGATGAAGATCGGACAAGTTAGTTTCATGACGATGACGACACCAGCCGACAAGCCTTACGGCTCTGGTGCAAGTGGCTCAAAATATCAAGGCCAGCGCGGCCCGACACCAAGTCGTTATTTCGAAAACTTCAAATAGTTAACTGAAACTCTTTGTGCTGGCCGCAACATTGGCTGTTGCAAGAGGTGAGTTCTGATTCGCAATTGATCGCTCGCCGTTTTCAATTGCGTCAAGCAAGTGAATTGCAATGTCACCAACTTTGATTTCAGATTCGTCTTTGCCTGCGCCTTTGACGCCGTCGTCAAGCATGATGTAGCAAAACGGACACGCCGTTGCAACGCGAGTTGCACCAGTGGCGATCGCTTCACGCGCACGCTCATCGTTGACTTTGGTGCC
>BJFV01000014.1:0-7329 GCA_014190055.1 Actinomycetes bacterium | reverse complement strand
GGCGCACCTGGGTCGAGAATTTCTACGTCTAGATCTTTTGCCCATTCACCGCGATCGGTCTGGCTCATGCCCCACGGGTTGCCTTGGTTCTCCATTGAGCGATATGCGTTTCCGAGTTGTGCCGGAAAGTTGCTTTCCATAAGCGACAGATAACGGCGCATGTCGAGAATCTTGTCGAGAATCTCAATGTTTACAGGACAAATCTCATCACAAGCCTTGCAACTTGTGCACGACCAAATTTCTTCAGCGGTGATGCGCTCAAAGAGTGAGTTGGCGTTGACTTTTATTTCGCTGTCGGCACTGAGAGGCGGAGACACTTTGCCGCCTGGTGCATGACTCGCGGTGGCGGCCATAACTTCGCCGCTCTTGAGAACGATTTCGCGCGGGTCAAGTGGCTTACCCGTTGCATGCGCTGGGCAGACACTCGTGCAACGACCACACATCGTGCAGGCATCTAGGTCTAAGAGTTGTTTCCAAGTGAATTCTTCGATCACATTGACGCCAAATGACTCGAGAGAAGTCTCTGTCAAATTTGGCATTGCTTTCATCGCACCCTTCGGGCGTTCGCGATCTTTGAGATACATATTGAGTGGCGAAGTAAACATGTGGCGCAACATCGTGATTGGCAAAATCGCCAAGAAAACGATGAAAGTCAATACGTGCGCAACCCACCATCCTTGGTGCCAAGTTGTCAGTGTTGATGCGCTTGCATCGTTGACGAGTTGTGCGAGTGGGTAACCAACAACACTCCATTTTTCGTAGTCGAGGTTGACACCTGCTGCTTGGCCTTGAGCGATACGAAACATTTCTGCGCCAAAACCTGTTATACCGATTGCCAACAACACACCAAGAATCAGTGCGTGCTCTGGTTTTGTTTTGATGCGAATGCGATAGGGCCGTTGCACATATCGGCGCAGAATTGCCCATACGACACCGCCAGTAAACACAACGCCAGCAACATCGCCTACAAGTGCATAACCACGGTAAACATCGCCATGCAAAAACTTGAGCGCTTCAGGCATTTGGTGGTCGATCTCAAGCACAGTTGTAACGCCGAGCAATACCAAGAAACCGAAATAAATCATCGAGTGCATTAGGCCGGCGGCGCTATCGCGCAAAAGTGTGCGCATGTAAACACCTGCGCGATAGTCGGCTAAACGGCGCTTCACATTTTTTGGTGTTGTTTTGCGACGGTCAGGTGCGCCGCGCTCCCAGTTGCGAATTCGATCAGCGAATCGGAGCGAACCCCAGATCAACATCATTGGAATGACCGTGTAGAAAGCAACGACCAATGCAGTTGGGATGCCAGCAAAAACTTCGCGGTGAATCAGTGAGGTGCTTTTCCAGCCCGTCAACTGGGGCACAATGCCAGAAATTAATGTGAAAGTTCCGATGCCGACACCGAAGGCAATCGAAAGTTGATACGGCTTGAAACGTTTTTTAACAGCAGTTTCAGTTGTCATAATTTTTGAGTACCCCTGATTATTGACTGGTACTCAGACTAGTTTTTTTAGCCGAAATACGCGCGATCCAAATCGCGAATGCGCAACGACAGCGAGGCCAGCAACTTGTGTGTAAGTGCAGGCACTTTGTCGGTTAATCGCAAGAAGTTGCCCCGACCGATAACCAATAGTTGACATTCAGAGTCGCAAACAACAGTCGCCGTGCGCGGGCCGTGGTCAAGAAGCGAGAGTTCGCCGACGACCGAGCCTGTGCCGAGCGTTGCTACTTTTTTGCCGCCGCGCTTCACGGTCGCCTTGCCACTCAAAATAATGAATGCCTCTTTGCCGGGCTCACCCTGTTTGATCATCGTTTCACCTTTAGACATCGTGACTCGATCGCCCGCCTTGGCGATTCGCTCAAGATCTTTTGACGAGCAAGATGAAAAGAGAGGTGAATAACGCAAGTGTTTTAAAGAATTTTTTAGTTCGGCCATGTCTTGAATTCTAGTGATCTTCGGCGTTGCTCTGGTTGCTGACAGCCTTAATTGCAGTGGCGATTGCCACCTGATCACCAAGGTAGCCAACCGTGACGACTTTCATTTGGTTCGAGAACTCATATCTGCGCGGTACCCCAGTTGGGATGTTGAATTTGGAGATTTGCTCTGGGCTCAAGTTTTCAAGATGCATCACTAAAGCGCGCAACGAGTTGCCGTGGGCAGTTATTAAAACATTTTTGTTGTTCAGCAATTCTCCGACGACGTGTTGAACATAGAACGGCACGACACGGGCGACAACATCTTTAAGACATTCAGTACTGGGCAGATCGCTCGGTGAGATATCTCGATAGCGCGGATCATTACGTGGATGTTCTGGGCTTGATGAATCGACCGGCGGCGGCGCAACATCAAAACTTCTGCGCCACAGGTTTGTCTGTTCGACTCCGTATTTAAGCGTCGTTGCTTTTTTGTCGAGACCTTGCAACGCCCCATAGTGACGTTCGTTGAGTCGCCAGTCTTGGCGTACTTCAAGATCTGATTGGCCCAGAGTTTCAAGTGTCAGTCGATTTGTTGCGATTGCTCGCGTTAAAAGCGAAGTAAAAACGACGTCAAATTTGATGCCAGCTTGTTTGAGTGTTTCGCCCGCTTGTCTTGCTTCGCTCTCCCCTTTTGGTGTTAGCGCAACATCATGCCAGCCGGTGAAAAGGTTGAGTTCGTTCCATGTGCTTTGACCGTGCCGAAGAAGTACGAGCAAGCCAGTCATTGAAGCCTCACAAACTAAATCGTATGCGTAAAAACGCTGTAACAATGGATGTATGAGTTCAAGTAGTTCGACTCGCTTTGATGTAGTCGTCGTTGGCTCGGCCAACCTTGATCTTGTTGCGCGAACAAGTCGTTTACCAAAACCAGGAGAGACAGTTTCTGGTTCGCACTTTTTTGAAGCTTGCGGCGGCAAAGGCGTTAATCAAGCGATCGCTTCTGCCCGAGCCGGAGCGCGCACTGCGTTCGTGGGCGCGCTCGGTCGCGATCACGCGGGCGAAACATTGCTCGCTGCGTTAATCAAAGACGGCGTTGACGTTTCTGCGGTGCAAAGAGTGTCAGCGCCAACTGGGCGCGCTTTAATTGGTGTCAGCGACGACGGCGAAAATTCGATCATTGTTGTGCCCGGCGCAAATCACGCGATCAGTATTGACGACATTGAAAAACACAAGTCGTTAATTTCTTCGGCAAAAGTTTTGTTGTGTCAACTTGAAGTGCCGTTGTCAGTTGTGCAACGTGCATTCGAACTCGCAGGACCATCTACGACGCGAATCTTGAATCCCGCACCAGCTCAGACACTTTCTAATTCGTTGCTTGGTGTGATTGACATCGTTACCCCTAACGAACATGAAGTTGAACTCTTGGGAGGCGTGAGCAAATTGCAAAGCCTGGGCGTCAAGACGGTGATTGTCACTCAAGGCGAAAAGGGCGCGATGGTCGTTGACGAAACTGGCGCAAGGCAGGTTGATCCTTTTAAAGTCACGCCGGTTGACACAACCGGTGCGGGGGATGCATTTTGTGGCATGTTGGCCGCTCGCCTGGCGATTGGCGAGTCAATGTCGGTTGCTCTTCGAGCAGCCGTGATTGCAGGGGCTTTAGCCACTCAAACCGAGGGTGCCGTGCCCTCGTTGCCCTTATGGAGTATGGTAAAAACCAAACTTGAGTCATAGTGACTAAAGTTTCATGCCTAATAGGTTGTAAAGACTCGTAAAGCGCCTTATCGTAATTTGCGCCTGTCAAAACCCCCTTTGCCAGGCATTTAAATCGAGTCAAACCAAACGGAGAAAAAATGTCAAAAGCAGTCGGAATCGACCTCGGTACAACCAACTCGGTTGTTTGCGTTCTTGAAGCAGGCGAGCCAGTAGTTGTCCCAAACTCAGAAGGCTCACGCACCACCCCATCAGTAGTTGCATTTTCAAAAGGCGGAGACGTACTCGTTGGCGAAGTTGCCAAGCGTCAAGCGATCACAAACACTGAGCGAACCTTTCGCAGCATCAAGCGACACATGGGTTCGAATTGGACATCCACCGATATTGACGGCAAGAAATACACGCCACAAGAAATCAGTGCGCGCACTTTGATGAAACTCAAGCGAGATGCCGAGGCCTATCTAGGCACTTCGGTGACGCAAGCAGTCATCACCGTGCCTGCATATTTTGATGACGCGCAACGCACTGCGACAAAAGAAGCAGGGCAGATCGCCGGTCTCGAAGTTTTGCGAATCATTAACGAGCCGACTGCAGCAGCACTCGCATACGGGCTCGACAAAGGCAGTGAAGACGAGACAATTCTCGTGTTCGACCTTGGCGGTGGCACATTCGACGTCAGCGTTCTTGAAATTGGCGACGGCGTATTCGAAGTAAAGAGCACCCACGGCGATACCCACCTTGGTGGTGACGACTGGGACCAACGCATTATCGATTGGTTGGTCAAAGAATTCAAGTCGGCACACGGTGTTGATCTCGGTACAGATCGCATGGCTTTGCAGCGACTAAAAGAAGCTGCAGAAAAAGCCAAAATTGAACTTTCACAAGTTCAGCAAACACAAATTAATTTGCCGTTCATCACGGCAACACCGAGTGGCCCGTTGCACCTCGATGTTTCGTTGTCTCGATCAAAGTTTCAAGAGATGACCAACGACTTGCTTGAGCGCTGTCGCAAGCCATTCGAACAAGCAATCACTGATGCGGGCATCACCAAGAGTCAGATTAAGCACGTCATTTTGGTAGGCGGTTCAACTCGTATGCCAGCAGTGCTCGACTTGATTCAGTCACTCACAGGTAAAGAGCCAAATCGTTCGGTTAACCCCGACGAAGTGGTAGCCGCAGGCGCCGCGATTCAAGCCGGTGTTCTGCGTGGCGATGTCAAAGATGTTTTGTTGCTTGACGTAACACCGTTGTCGTTGGGCATTGAAACAAAAGGTGGCGTGATGACAAAACTCATCGAGCGCAACACGACGATTCCGACGCGTCGCACCGAAGTGTTTTCGACAGCCGAAGATATGCAGCCATCTGTAGAAATTCATGTTCTGCAAGGCGAGCGCGAAATGGCGAGTTACAACAAGACTCTTGGCAAGTTCCAACTTGTTGACTTGCCACCAGCACCGCGTGGTGTGCCACAAATTGAAGTCACATTCGACATCGACGCCAACGGCATCGTGCATGTATCTGCAAAAGATCGTGGCACTAACAAAGAACAATCAATGACGATCACCGGTCAGTCATCGCTTTCAAAAGATGACATTGACAAGATGGTCAAAGACGCTGAAGCACACGCCGAAGAAGACAAAAAGCGACGCGAAGAAGCCGAAGTGCGCAACAACGCTGACTCGCTTGTCTACCAAACCGAAAAGGTGTTGCGTGAGCAGGGTGACAAGTTGACCGCCGAAGACAAGTCGGCTGTTGAGGGCCCGCTCGCAGATTTGCGTTCGGCGCTAAACGGCAGCGACACCGACACGATCAAGAACGCCACCGAGAAGTTGATGACTGCAAGCCAGGCTTTCAGTCAAAAACTTTACGAAGCAGCATCGCGTGACGCGAACGCCGCCGGCACATCTGCTTCTGGTCAACAGTCAGGCGCCAACGATTCAGACATCGTTGATGCTGAAATTGTCGACGAAAAAGACTCTGAGTAGCAATTAGCTATGACTGACGAGAAAGCGGAGACTTCGAGCGAAGAGCTGAGCATTGATGCACTCGTCGAACAACTGACCAAAGAGCGCGACGAATTCAAAGACATTGCCCTGCGTGTGCAGGCAGAGTTTGAGAACTATCGAAAGCGTTCGGCGACTCAGTTGGTTGACGAGTCAGATCGCAATGCAGGTCGCATCGTCGAGAGTTTGCTCTCGGCTCTTGACGCTTGCGAAGCAGCGCTGAGCCACGGCGTCGTCGGGATCGAGCCAATCTTTAGTTCACTTTTAACGGCACTGCAAAAGCAAGGTCTTGAAGTGTTGAATCTTGTCGACACGGTTTTTGATCCGAGTGTTGCCGATGCTGTTGTTCATGAGCCAGCCGATGATGCTTCAGCCAGCGATGATGCCGCATCTGAGACTCGTGTAGTCGAAGTTTTACGCACTGGCTATCTCTGGAAAGGTCGCGTACTTCGCGCCGCCATGGTGAAGGTCAAGGGTTAACAAAGGCGTCGTGCAATGACTGCACAGCGTGAGTGGTTCGAAAAAGATTATTACGCCGTACTCGGCGTATCTAAGACTGCGACCGATAAAGAAATCACGAAGACTTATCGCAGGCTCGCGCGCAAATATCACCCGGATGCAAATCCGAATAATGCGACTGCCGAAAACAAATTCAAAGAAATCTCAGCTGCTTATGACGTGCTCGGTGATGAAAAACGCCGCAAAGAATACGACGAGGTACGTCGCGCTGGGCCATCGGCTTTCGGCATGCATGGCGGTGGCGGGCAATCTGGTTTCAATGGTGGTCAACCGTTTGATATGGGTGGCGCCGATATCAGCGACCTAATAAGTCAGATGTTTGGCGGGCGCGGCGGGCGTTCGCGCAACGGTGTTGATCCGCGTCGCGGTGTTGACCTCGAAGCGAGTCTCGAACTTAGTTTTACTGACGCTGTATATGGCATGACAACATCACTGCGACTTTCAACAGATTCTGAAAAATCGCCTCGCGAAGTAAATGTTCGAATTCCTGCCGGCGTAGAAAACGGTCAGCGAATACGAATTAAGGGTCGTGGCGAACCAGGACGCAGTGGCGGTCCGGCTGGAGATCTTTTCATCACATGCAATGTTGCAACTCATCATTTGTTTGGTCGCGAGGGCAAAAATCTGACACTGCAACTTCCGATTACTTTTACAGAAGCTGCGCTTGGGTCAACTATTGATGTACCGACACTTGACGGCTCAACGGTGACATTGCGTCTCAAGCCCGGCACTCAGTCTGGCTCACGACATCGGGTTAAAGGCAAAGGCGTCAGCGTTGCTGGCACAGACGGAGACCTAATAGTCACAGTTGAAGTTGTCGTGCCAAAAGATTTGACTAGCAAACAGCAAAAGCTCATTGAACAACTCGCTGAAGCTTCAGACGAGTCGCCGCGAAGCCATTTATTTTCAGGGACAAAAAATGAAAAACGTTAAATCTTTTATTGATTCAGAAAGGCAGTAGCTATGCAATATGAAACACAAGCCGTCTATGTAATTTCTGTTGCGGCAGAACTTGCTGGCATGCATCCTCAGACGTTGCGCATTTATGAGCGCCGCGGTCTCGTTCAACCCGCGCGTACTGCTGGTGGCAAACAAAGGCGTTACAGCAATGCCGATATTGCACAATTGTTGAGAATTTCCGAACTTGCTGAGTTGGGTATGAACCTTGAAGGTATTCGCC
>BJFV01000013.1 GCA_014190055.1 Actinomycetes bacterium | reverse complement strand
TCTAGTCTTTGCCCGACGAGAACAAGGGGGTTCGCGTGCCTGAATTTGATTTGACTTGGCGCAGTAGCGGTGCTTGCCAGGGTCTTGACCCCCAGATTTTCTATCCAGATAATGAAGAAAACTGCAGCCAGGCAAAATCAGTCTGTAGCGAGTGCAAAGTGCGCATAGCGTGTTTGACCTATGCACTCGATAGTCGTGAGAAGCAAGGCGTTTGGGGTGGCACATCTGCCCGCGAGCGTCGCAAAATGCTGCGTGCCCGTCGCAGCGCCTAAGAGCGTTTTCGCATGAGCGAGATCGACGCTGCGGGCTCTTGGCCGCAGGTTATTTCACAACTCTTGGCTGGCAAAGATCTCAGTGCTAGCCATGCTGGTGCGGCAATGCGGTCGGTGCTTTCAGGCGAAGCGACTCCTTCACAAATAACCGCATTCATTGTTGCGCTTCGCGCCAAAGGTGAAACTGAGCTTGAACTCGAAGGCATGTTGGCTGAAGTTCGCCGCGCCGCCGAGCGAGTTTTTTTATCCGACGAAATATCGCAACGTGCACTCGACATCGTGGGTACTGGTGGAGATCACAGTCATTCTGTAAATGTTTCGACAATGGCGGGTCTAGTCGTCGCTGGGGCGAAAATTCCGGTTTGTAAACACGGCAGTCGAGCGTCGTCTTCAAAGAGCGGCGCCGCCGATGTGCTCGAGGCGTTGGGTGTTGCAATCGAACTCGACGGTGTCGGCGTTGCCAAGTGTGTTGAAGAGACTGGTTTTGGTTTTTGTTTCGCACAGAGATTTCACCCGGCTTTCAGATTTACTGGTCCGTCACGTCGCGAAATCGGTGTGCCAACGGTTTTCAACTTGCTCGGGCCGATGGCTAACCCGGCACAAATCTCGTACATGGTTGTCGGTGTCGGCGACCCAGTTGCAGCCAGCGTCATGGCAAAAGCAATCACGACTCGTGGTGTGAAACGTGCATGGGTTGTGCACGGTCACGGCTCAATGGATGAACTTTCACTCAGCGGGCCATGCCCCGTGGTCGAAGTAAATCTCGGAAAGACGCGCGAATTTGAAATTAATGCAACCTCGCTCGGTCTTGCGCATGCAGATGTTGCTGCGGTGCGTGGCGGTTCGCCAAAAGATAATGCCAAAATTTTTCGAGACCTGCTCGATGGAGAAAAAGGTCCAGTTCGCAACATTGTTGCTCTTAATGCTGCTGCTGGCATTGTCGTTGCAGGCAAAGCCGATGACATGTCTCAAGGGCTCGAGATTGCATTCGAATCAATTGACTCGGGTGCGGCGCGTGATGTTCTCGATGAATTGATCCGCGTCAGTGTTGACGCCGCAAAACAGATGGCACAATAAAGCCATGAATTCGGGGCAAAGACCAGTTGCTGTTCGTGTGCCTGCGAGCACGGCGAATCTCGGCCCTGGTTTTGATGTTTTAGGTTTGGCACTCAACTTGCATCTCGAAGCGGGGTTCGGCAATGCTCCTGCTGAGGCAAATGAAGCCGACGAAAATCATCCCTTAACTGTTGCGTTTCGTCACTGTGGTGGCAAACAAGACTTGTGGGTGCGTTCACAAATGCCAATGGGCAAAGGTTTGGGTTTCAGTGGCGCGGCAAGAGTTGCTGGATGTGTTTTGGCACATGCTGAAAAACATGGCGCTGAGAAGAAAGCATTCGACGAAGCAAAACTTGAAATCTTGCGCACAGCGAGCGAACTCGAAGGACATCCCGACAACGCAGCCGCTTCGATGTTTGGCGGTTTTGTTGCAAGCGTCGATGGTTTTGCGGTTCGAATACCCACACCACTTGACCCGGCGATAATTGTTTGGGTTCCGCAGCAACAGACTTCTACTAAAGAGTCGCGTGCAAAACTGCCATCAGAAATCAAGTTTCAAGACGCAGTATTCAATGTCGGACGCACAGCGTTATTGGTTGCGGCACTGGCTGCTGGTGATGTGCGAGCACTTTCGATTGCAACTAGTGATCGGTTGCATCAAGATCTGCGTTTCACTAAAGCCCCTGATTCAAAGTTGGCGCTAAACGCCGCAGTTGACGCCGGCGCATGGTGTGCGTGGCTGTCAGGCTCGGGCCCAACAATTGCAGCAATGGTTGATCGCGATTCGTCGCAACGAATTGCCGATGCGCTACCGACCAACGGGGCCAAGATGGTTTTGAGTATTGCACAAAGCGGGGCCGAACTCTTCGCGATCTAACTGTGCAACAGGCTTCGGGCAGTGTGGAAGATGTAAAACATCATCAGTAACACAGCCACATAAAAAAGGAGCAAAGTTCGTGCAAAATTTCCCCTCGATCACTGCAACTAGCAACCCAGCATCCGACAATTTAGAAACACCTGGCGATGTGCTTTCCATCAGTTGTGACGACTGTGTAATGCGGGCGAGTGCCGCTTGCGACGACTGTGTAGTTTCGTTTTTCTGTGAAGATTTGGGTGCCAAAGCCGTTGTTTTAGACCTTGAAGAGCAAAGAACCTTAAGAATGCTTGCAAATGCTGGTTTAGTGCCTACGCTTCGGCATCGTGCAGTTAGCTGACGAGCCAGGTTCAAACAGCAAATCGCGTTATACAGACCAACTTCTTAGCCTGGGTCGAAGCGCGGGCCTCGATCAAGTCGGTGTCACTAGTGCCGCAGTTTTGCATCGCGCGCGTGAAGCGATTTACCAGCGCATAGAGCAAGGCCTGCATAATCAAATGCAGTTCACATTTCGCAACCCCGAGCGAAGCACCGACCCAACCAAGACATTGCCCTCGGCGAATTCGGTCATCGTTGGCGCACTGTCGTATTCGAGTTCTGCTGTCAATACTTTTGCGCAAGCCCCTGAAAAAGAAAACAAACTTTCGGCGCGTATTGCCAGATACGTGTGGTCCGATTATTACGCGCAATTACGTCAGTCGCTTGGTGAAATTGCGCGACAACTAGTTCATGATGGTCATCGCGCGGTCGTACTTGTCGACGACAATGCAATTGTCGATCGCGAAGTCGCATATCAGGCGGGCATCGGTTGGTTCGGTAAAAACTCAAATTTGTTGATTTCTGGTGCTGGCAGCTATTTCGTTTTGGGGTGCGTTATTACAAGCGCTGAACTAACTTTCGCCGACAAACCAGTCGAAGATGGTTGTGGGTCATGCCGACGTTGTTTAGATAACTGTCCGACTGAGGCGATAGTCGCACCCGGGGTAGTTGATGCAAATAAGTGTCTGGCTTGGTTGTTGCAAAAACCCGGGGTCTTCGATCAAAACTACCGAGTCGCGCTTGGTGATCGAATCTATGGCTGCGACGATTGCCAAGAGGTTTGTCCGCCGACTGTTCGATTCGAGAGAAAAACTGAGAGTTCAACGCCGACAATTGTGCGCACGCCTGCAAAACCGTGGGCTTCAGTTGCCGCGATATTGACCAATGATGATGAGTCGTTACTTAGCGAATTTGGTGCATGGTACATCGCTGATCGCAATCCAAAGTGGCTGCGGCGCAATGCTCTAATAATTCTCGGCAATATTGGCGACGCGAGCGATAGCACTGTTGTTGAATTGTTAAACAAATATTTGCACCATGCAGATCCTGTGCTTCGCGCCCACGCAGTGTGGGCTGCTGCGCGCTTGGGTCTAAACCATTTGATTGACAAAACTGACGACGATCAATTAGTTCAGGCTGAACTGCAGTCTCTGCCAAGCGTAAAGTAAGTGGCAGTGAAACATCTTCTAGTCACAAATGATTTTCCACCAAAAATTGGCGGCATTCAAAATTTATTGTTCGAATGGTGGCGGCGATTACCGCCTGAGAGTTTTGCAGTTCTGACAAGCCCATATTCGGGAAGTAAGCAATTCGATGCGGCTCAGAATTTTGAAGTTCGTCGCACTCGCGAGCCAGTTTTGTTGCCTCATCCGTTGATGATACGAACAATCAACAAAATGGCAAAACAAGTTGGCGCCGAACTTGTCGTCTTAGACCCAGCGTTGCCGCTTGGTCTCGTTGGTCCGCACCTGAACTTGCCATACGCAGTGGTTTTGCATGGCGCCGAGATAACAGTGCCGGGTCGGCTGCCAGTTGTGTCGCGTTTGCTCTCTCGCGTTTTGAACAATGCTGAAATTGTGATTGCTTCTGGAAGTTATCCGGCCGCAGAAGCATCTCGAATTTGTCGATCGTCAAAACGAATAGAAGTCATTACCCCTGGTGTCGACATTCAAAGATTCAAAGTTCTTTCATCTGAACAAAGAGCAGAAGCCCGCAAACAATTTGGTATAGCCGAAGATGCTGAATTGATCGTTGGTCTCAGCCGTTTAGTGCCACGCAAAGGTTTCGATGTTTTGATTCGGGCAGTTTCGCGTTTAGCGATTGAGTTTCCAAAATTGCGCTTAGTCATTGGCGGAGATGGTCGCGACCGCGGACGCCTCGAAAGAATCGCGCGCGAATTGATGTCACCGACGACTTTTCTCGGTCGAGTTTCAGATGATGATTTGCCAAAACTTTACGGATGCGCCGACATCAACGCGATGTTGTGTCGATCCCGGTGGATGGGTCTAGAACAAGAAGGTTTCGGTATCGTTTTTGCCGAAGCAGCAGCATGCGGCGTGCCGCAGGTCGCAGGTCGCAGTGGCGGTGCATCAGATGCTGTTGAGCACGAAAAAACCGGACTAATCGTTGAAGAGCCATCGCGAGTCGACGACGTTGTGTCTAGTTTGCGTCGATTATTAGTCGACAAGTCACATCGCACAATGATGGGGCAAGCATCACGGTTGCGAGCCGAAAGCCTGTTTGATTACGACAAACTTGCCCTAAAACTAGGGCAGATTTTGAGTGTCAAATAGTCGTCACCTGGCAGTGTCTCAACAGACACGCAATCGTGCTTAAATATATGTGTGGTTGATTCAGCATCTGAAACAGAACTAATTGCTGCATCTGCCGAAAAGTGTTTTGACGTAGCAATTGATGTCGAGAGATACCCAGAGTGGGCTCCTGATGTCAAAGAGGCGCTTGTGCGCGAGCGAGACTCTCAGAATCGGCCAGTGTTGGTTGAATATCGAGCTTCGGCATTGGGTCGAAGCACTCACTACACACTGAAATACGACTACGCAAACGCACCAAAACAGATTTCATGGCATCTCGCACAAGGCGACATAATGCGGTCAATTGATGGGTCATACAAATTCGAGCAATCCGACTCGAATACAAAAGTTACATATTCGTTGTCGGTTGAGTTGATAGTTCCACTTCCGGGTTTCATCAAGCGCAGGGCCGAAGGCCGAATTCTGCATACCCTGAAAGAACTAAAGGCTCGCTGCGAATCGTGACGGCTGTTGCCGGCATCGATGTCGGCGGAACAAAATGTCTCGGAGTTCTGTTCGAGGGCGGGCAAATTATTTCTTCTGTGCGTCGTCCGACGCCGCACGCAGATGATCTAGTTGCAACGCTGGCAGAAATCGCTCGCGAACTTGGTGCGTACAAAACTTTGGGTGTCGGTGTTCCGGGCATGATCACACCTGAAGGAGTGGTGCGTGAATCGCCAAATTTGACCGGCGCAATTGAGCTCGACCTTCGCTCGCAACTCGAAAAAGAATTGGGTCACGTCGTTGATGTTGAAAATGATGCAACATGCGCCGCGCATGCTGAGTGGCAGTTTGGTGCCGGTCGCGGCGCAACCGATATGTGGATGGTTACTTTGGGTACGGGTATCGGCGGAGGTTTCGTTTCGGGTTCGAAACTGCAACGAGGAAGTCACGGCTTTGCCGGAGAGATCGGTCATATGGTTGTCGAATCTCAAGGCATTCTTTGCAAATGTGGACAACGCGGATGCTGGGAGCGATACGCATCTGGTTCGGGCCTTGCAACTATTGCCGGAGGTGAACGTGGCGAAGAAGTTATCGCACGTGCGGTTGCTGGCGATAAACAAGCGCTCGGCTATTTAGATACGTTCGGTCGATGGGTTGCAATTGGTTTGGTCAATCTGACCAACATCACTGACCCGAATGTCATAGTTATCGGTGGAGGCATGGCTGAAGCAGCAGATTCGGTAATGCCGTATATCAAGAAGTGGTTTAAAGAATTGCTTTATGCCCCTGATAATCGTGCTCACCCTGACTTGCGTGTTGCGCAACTCGGTGAACATGCGGGCGCGATTGGCGCGGCGCTTTTGGGCGCTGGTGTTTAGCTAATCCAATTCATAGAACGATTAACCGCATTCTTCCAAGCGTCGTAACCTACGGCGACAGATTTTGGCTCAAACTTTTGGTCAAGTTGCCACGCCTGAGAAATTTCACTAGTTGAACTCCAAACCTTTTCGCCAAGGCCCGCCAAAAAACCTGCACCCATAGCGGTTGTTTCAAGTTGCTTAGGTCGCAACACAGCAACACCCAAGTGGTCTGCTTGAAGTTGCAGCATGAAATCGATAACTGCAGCGCCACCGTCGACGCGCAAGTCTTTGACTTTTACGCCAGAAGCTGCGCTCATCGACTCGACTACGTCACGAGTTTGAAAAACTATTGATTCAATTGTTGCTCGGGCAATGTGGGCACGAGTTGTGCCGCGCGTTATTCCGAAAATTGAACCACGCGCGTAGGGGTCCCACCAAGGGCTACCTAGACCGGCGAATGCAGGCACCAAGACAACGCCACCCGAGTCTTCGACCGATTGGGCAAGTGGGCCGATCTCGCTGGCATGGTCAATGATGTTTAGCCCGTCGCGCAACCACTGAATCGCTGCACCGGTCACAAAAATTGCTCCTTCAAGTGCATAAACGGGTTTCTGCTTTTCAAGTTGCCAGGCGACAGTGGTCAAAATGCCGGTCTGAGGTTCTGGGCATTGCTCGCCAACATTCATCAAAACGAAACTGCCGGTGCCGTATGTATTTTTAGTCGCACCGGTATTGAAGCATGCTTGTCCGAAAAGTGCGGCCTGCTGATCTCCAGCGACCCCAGATATTGCAATGCCCGCGCGAAGTGCACCGTGTTCGGTGGTTACACCAAATCTTCCACTCGACGGCAAGACGGTTGGCAAATTTTTGATTGGCACGTTAAGCAGGCCACAAAGTTCTTCACTCCAGCACATCTTTTTGATGTCGAACAACATTGTGCGGCTTGCGTTTGTCACATCAGTAACAAAATCTTTTTGGCCGGTCAACTTGAAAATCAGCCACGAGTCGATTGTGCCAAGACATAAATCTTGGTCAACTTTTATCTCACGATTTTTGATCAACCACTCAAATTTTGTGCCCGAGAAATATGGGTCAAGAACCAGGCCTGTTTGTTGCCTGACAGTTGGTAAATGCTCTGCGAGTTGTGCGCAGCGATCAGCGGTGCGTCGATCTTGCCAGACGATCGCTGAGCCATACGGCTTGCCAGTTTTTCGACTCCACGCGACGACAGTCTCGCGCTGGTTGGTTATGCCAATCGCAGCAACTGGTTCATTCAACTGACTGACCACCTCTTGCAATGTGGCCAAAACCGCTTGCCATATTTCTTCGGCATCATGCTCAACCCAACCAGGTTGCGGAAAGTGCTGCGTGAATTCGCGATATGAACTTATTTCAGACAAACCCGTCGCGCGCAAAACTCGAGATCTGACACCAGTTGTGCCGGCATCGATTGCAATCACTGCGCCCATGACGAAGTCTTAGTCTTTCGAAGAACTGGCGATAACTAGATTGCTGAGCTTGTCGAACATGGCGGGGCACGTGACCATAAATTCTTTTGGAGTAGAGCTGCCGCCTGAAAAGTTTCCTGACCTTGCACCTGATTCGATTGCGATCAATTCGGCGGCTGCAATGTCCCATTGGTATAGATTTTCTTCAAAATAGGCGTCGAGCCTGCCGCATGCGACAAAACAAATGTCGATGCTGGCTGCGCCAAAGCGTCGAATATCGCGCACTTGGTGAATAAATTTTGCTACTCGTTGTGACTGTATTGTTCGATTTTCTGGCAAATAGCTGAAGCCAGTGCAAACGAGTGCTTTTGAAAGGTCGCTGGTGTTATTGCAGAAAATTTGTTTGTTGTTTAAATACGCACCTTGGTTTCGTATTGCATGAAACATCTCATCAAGTGCGGGTATGTAGACGACACCGACAAGCGGTCCATTTTCGTCGCTTACACCGATTGAGACGCTCCAACCTGGTAACGCGTAGAGAAAATTTGTTGTTCCATCAATCGGGTCAATGCACCAAGTGACACCACTCGTGCCGACAACAGACGCGCCTTCTTCGCCGACAATTGAGTCTGTTGGACGCAGGCGGCGTATCTCGTCAACAATGTATTTTTCAGTTGCACGATCGAATTCGGTGACCATGTCTGTGCTAGTTGACTTTGTCTCGACTTGACTAAGGCCTGCGAGCCGACCCGCCAAGGCCTTTTTTCCGCCAGTTTCTGCCAAGGTCTTGCACAGTTTGAGCAACTCTTGAGAAAGTTGATCACTTTGAGTTTTGGTCACTTTCGGTCCTCGAGTTCTTTCCATTCACCAGTTGCTCGTAAGACCAAAACTGCAACAACACCCATGCCGAATGCTCCGGTTACTGCGCCAAGAATTAATCCAATTGAATTTGGTACATCGCAGGCACCTTCGCATTGGAGATCGACCAGAGTAAAACCAATCAGCGCGCCAGCGATACCTGCAACAACAATCGAAACGAAAGCAGCTACGCGCGCGAATACTGATGGCAGCGCCGAAAGACGGCGATCTTGTTGGCTCATGGTAAAGAGTTTATGACTAGCGTTTGATTCGTGGAGACTCGGCAATCAAAAACGGGTAAAACGATTCTGCATGTCGATATGGACATGTTTTATGTGGCTGTCGAATTGCGCAGAAATCCAAAGCTACGAGGCTTGCCAGTGGTCGTTGGTGGAGATGGCGCACGTGGTGTTGTCGCAGCTGCGTCATATGAGGCCCGCAGGTTCGGTGTCTTTTCGGCGATGTCTTCAGCGCAGGCAAAACGACTCTGCCCTCAAGCAATCTTCTTGCCCGGCGACCATGAACTTTATTCAGAAGTAAGTGCAGAAGTGTTCGAGATTTTTCATACGATCACACCGCTCGTCGAAGGCCTTTCTCTTGACGAGGCATTCTTAGATGTCACCGGCGCGCGACGTTTGTTGGGGGACGGCGTAAAAATAGGTGAAGAAATTCGAACTCGCGTCAAAGAACAAACCGAACTGACATGCAGTGTCGGTGTCGCACCGAACAAATTTTTGGCAAAGTTGGCTTCAGTCGTGGCCAAGCCCCGTGCTTCTCGCGAAGGAGTAAAGCCGGGTTACGGGGTCTTTGAGGTTATGGCAGGTAACGAGCTTGAGTTTTTGCATCCGTTGGCAGTTGAGTCACTGTGGGGTGTTGGCCCAGTCACGCTCGAGAAGCTTTCCGCGCTATCTATCAAGACGGTTGGCGATCTCGCAAAGTTTGATCGCAAGATTTTGATGAATGTTCTGGGCGAGTCTCTGGGCCAACATTTGTTTGACCTTTCGCAGGGTATTGACGAGAGAGTTGTTGAGCCAGATCGCGATGCAAAATCAATTGGGCACGAAGAAACATTTTCGACCGATATCAAAGACTTTGATGTTGCGCACGATCAGTTGGTTCGACTTGCAGACGCCGTATCTGCTCGATGTCGCAGGGCTGGTGTCGGTGCACGAACAATTTCTTTGAAGCTAAAGTTTTCTGATTTTCGAGTTATCACTCGCGCCGCAAGTGTTGAGTTTCCGGTGACCACCTCGCAGGCGATGATGCGACTGATTGAGCCACTTCTACGAGAAGTAGATATTTCTGCAGGTGTTCGGCTCTTGGGTATCAGCGCACGAAATCTGGTGGCCCCTGAAATGCAACTGAGTCTGTTCGGCGAGTCAACCGAGACATCAACGGCCAATGAACTCGATGAAGCGTGGAGCTCGACCACATCAGCGGTTGATGACATCCGGCACAAATTTGGTGATGCCTCGATCAAACCTGCAAGTTCATTAAATAACAAGCGCAAACCTGGCGCCTCCAAGTGGGGGCCGAGCGATTTAGACCAGAAATAATTTTGTCTTGCGTAATCCGTACACTCGTGAGAAGATATAGATAGAAATTCGCTAATCGGAGGCGCCTTGCCATTATCAGATAACGAGCAACAAATTCTTCGACAGATTGAGCAAGATCTCAAGACCGACGAAAAGTTTGCGCAAGCAGTTTCATCAAAGGGCTTGTATCGCCATTCGGCTCGCACCGCGTGGTGGGCTGGGGTCGGCATCGTTGCGTCTCTCGGGCTGACGATCGTTGGTTTGCAGTTTCATTTTCTTTTTGCGTTCGCTGGTTTCTTGGCGATGTTGGGTTGTGCGCTGATCGTCGAGCGTCAGTTGCGCGCAATGTCAAAAGTCGGCATTCGTGATGTCGCAGAGTCTCTGCGGGCTCAACGTGCCAACGCGCAGCGCATGCGCGAAAAATTCACGCGCGAACGGTAAAGATTTCGCGTGAGTCAGCGCGGCTATCTTGCAGTTGATATTGGTGGAACCAAACTTTCGGTTGGCGTAGTTTCGACTACAGGCGAAGTTTTGTCGCACGGGCGAGCGCTGACGCCCCAAGTGAATGTCTGGCAGGCGCTGCAAGAGCTGATAACAGATCAAGTCACTAATTCGAATGTTGATCTCATTGCTTGCGGTGTCGGTTGTGGTGGACCTATGGCGCCTCAAGGTGAATACGTTTCAACACTTCACATTCCTGAGTGGCGTGACTTTCCGTTGCGGGCCAAGTTGCAAGAATTAGTTCAGTTACCCGTATATATAGACGGCGACGCCAAAGCGCTCGTGCAAGGTGAAGTTTGGTGCGGGGCAGTTGCTGGTCAAACCGATGTAATCGGCATGGTCGTCTCTACAGGTGTCGGCGGCGGAATAATTTCGCAAGGCAAAGTTCTTGATGGTCGCAGCGGCAATGCAGGTCACATTGGTCACGTGATTGTCGTTCCCGACGGCAGGCTTTGTGCGTGTGGTTCGCATGGCTGCCTCGAAGCACACGCATCGGGTCGGTCAATCGAGGCGATAACAGGCAAGCCCGCCGCGCAAGCAAGTGCGCAGGTGGTTGCCGAAACAGGTCGACTCGTCGCCCGCGCTTTGGTAAGCGTCGGTGCTGCTGTCGATTTACGTAGTGCCGTTATTGCTGGCTCGGTCGCACTTGGCTTCGGTAAACCTTTTTTCGAATCAGTACAGAGCGAATTAGATAGGTCGGCAAAAATTGGCTTTGTCCAGGGTTTTTCGGTTTGTCCTGCGGGGCTTGGCCCACTTTCGCCGCTCGTTGGGGCAGCAGCAGTGGCTCGCAATCTAGGCTGTGAAACATGAGACCTGTCTACGAACTGCAAGCCGAAGAATATCGCGAGAAAGTTCAAGCATTCTTAGCTGAGAAACTTCCATCTAATTGGCAAGGCATTGGTTCGATGGAAGGTAAGGCAGTTGAAGAATTTGTCGCCGAGTGGCGAAACATTTTGGCGTCGAGTCCGTATCTTGCCCCTGGTTGGCCAGTCGAATACGGCGGTGGTGGATTGTCAGCACTCGAACAAGTGATTGTCGCCGAAGAGTTTGCTCGTGCTGGTGTGCCGACTGGTTCATTCAACGACACATTCGGTATTCAAATGCTCGGCAACACCTTGTTGATCTGGGGAACAGAAGAACAAAAGCGCCACTACTTACCGAGAATCATCTCGGGACAAGATGTTTGGTGTCAGGGCTACAGCGAGCCAAACGCGGGTTCAGACCTCGGCAATGTTGGCTTGAAGGCAACCCTCGACGGCGATCAATTTGTTTTGAACGGACAAAAAATTTGGACATCGGCAGGGCAGTATGCGACTCACATATTCACGCTCGCACGAACCAATCCTGACGCGCCAAAACATAAAGGTATTTCTTTCATGCTGGTCGATATGCGTCAACCGGGCATTGAAGTCAGACCAATCAAGATGCTTTCTGGAGAGAGCGAATTCAATGAAGTCTTTTATACAGATGTAACTTGTCCAAAAGAAAACATTGTCGGCGGCTTAAACAATGGTTGGGCAGTAGCGATGTCGTTGCTCGGTTATGAGCGCGGTGAAGCCGCAGCGACTCTTTCAATCAGATATCAAGCTGAAATTGATCGGTTGATCGCCTTGGCTCAACAACGCGGTGTTGCCAACGACCCACGAATTCGCCAGCGTTTGAGCGACTGCTACGTCAAAGTGCAGATCATGAGATATCTAGGTATGCGCACACTGACAAAGTTTGTCGCGGGTCACCACCCTGGGCCAGACGGCGCAATCTCAAAGCTTTATTGGAGTGAGTATCACAAGACGGTCACTGAATTGGCCATGGATATTCTCGGCGCTGATGGCTTAGTGCCAGTAGGTCGCAAACCGATGACAACTTTTCAAACAGATGAGGCGGGCGCAAAAAATAGTTCAATGAGTTGGGCGATGACATTTTTAAATGCTCGCGCGGGCACTATTTATGCTGGTTCTTCTCAAGTTCAACGCAACATCATTGGTGAGATGGTGCTCGGCCTGCCCAAAGAGCCAAAACCTAACTGACATATGGCGATTGTTTCGGGCATGAAATCAGGTGCTTCGATTGTTTTGGCAGTTGTCGTTAGGCCGAGGCTGTGGTCTATTGCCGTGACCCAGTTGTTTCGCCTTGTCCCGCGAAATTGGTGGCGGAGATCGCCATTTTTGCCGATCCCGAGCCAGTCATATATACGGTTTCGTAAGCAAACACAATATGGTGGCAATAACCATCCGATTGAAGTTCGAGATGTTTTGAGTTACTTAAACTGGTTGAGAGATTTGCGATGAGAAGTGCGCTTGTCCTAAATGCAACCTTCGAACCACTTTCGATTGTTCCTGCTCGTAGGGCAATTTGTCTGGTGCTCTCAGACAAAGCCGAAATTATCGAAGAAGACGGCACACAAATTAGGGCCGAGACATTCGTTATGCCTGGACCATTGGTTATCAGATTGAGATATGTCGTCAAGGTGCCATATCACCGTCGAACCGCAATGTCTCGACGGGCGATTTTTGCTCGCGATAATCATCGCTGTCAATATTGCGGCGCTCATGCTGACAGCATCGATCACGTAATGCCGAGATCTCGCGGAGGAATGCACGTTTGGGAAAACGTGACTGCCGCGTGTCGTGGCTGCAACTTAAAGAAACGCGATCGAACTCCTCAAGAGGCAGGTATGGCCCTGGCAAATCAGCCGCACACTCCGCGCGAACTTGCGTGGGTGGCTGTTTCTGTCGGTCGAGTTCCAGAAGAGTGGAAGCAATACTTAGCGTTCGCTTCATAAAAAACGAGTCGTTGGTTTTTGCTCAAAAGCTGGTGATGCACTTATGAGCTCGTGGCGTTTCAATCACCTACGCGATTCTGCCGAAGCAGTTCACGGTCGTGAACTGCCTGCTGAGCGAGCGATTTGGCAAGCTTCGATAAGTGAGTCAGCAGTTGTTCTTGGCTCGAAACAAAACTTAGAGATCGTCAACCAGCAGTCGTGTCAGCAAGATGGCATATCAGTCGTTCATCGCAGAAGCGGCGGTGGTGTAGTCGTATTACAAGCTGATGCGCACTTGTGGATTGACTTCGTGGTGCCACGCGACGACGAACTTTGGCGAGATGACGTCGGTGAATCTATGTGGTGGGTAGGAGAACTTTGGGCAGATGCTCTAGCCGTATGTGAAGTTGCCGATAGAGATCAACTACGTGTGCACCGGGGTGGTCTTGAGCGTTCATCACTTTCTGATTTAGTTTGCTTCGGCGGTCTTGGGCCAGGTGAAGTGACGTTGTACGGACAAAAAGTCGTCGGCATTTCACAGCGTCGCACTCGCGAGATGGCTCGCTTTCAGTGTGTTGTTCATCAGCGCTGGTCGCCAGATCTTTATCGACGATATTTAATGACTGACAAAATAAAACTGCAGGCGGGCGATAAAGATGCTTCGCTTGAAACTGAGATTTCACGAATCGCAGTCGCTGAGGTCGCTGGGTTGAGTCAAATCGCAGAGACAATTGTCGAACTCGCCGCCAAAATTTAAGAAGCCCTAAGCAAGATCACGGCTTGCCCGCCAACGGGCCCGGTGCTGAACCGGTCAATAAACCCCTGTTTTAGGCCGCCCAAAAATATCCAAAAAAAGTGGGGAAAAGTGGTGAAATATGTTTGACAGTGGGGGGTAGTGGGGATATAGTCTCTGCAGGGATTTAGGGGGAGCTCTAAAGCCCAGTAATTAATGGGGTTTTGGGACAAGGCGGAGGAACAGTGTTTGTAGGTGCGCATGAGCGACAGTTGGACCCAAAGGGTCGCATCGCCTTGCCGGCCGCTTTTCGACCAAAGTTCGAGCCAAAGTGCTATCTGGCCCTTGGTCGCGACAAGTGCGTGGATGTCTTAACGACCGAGACTTTTTTGGCTGTGGCCAACGATGTGATGGAAAAAGTTCGTCGTGGAGAAATGGATCGCAAAGAGCAACGAGCGTTGTCGTCGAACATGGTTGAAGTTTCAGTTGATGCGCAGGGTCGTATCAATGTCGATGAGAAGCTGCGTCAATATGCGGGTCTTGAACTTAACTCGCGCGTAATTGTCAGCGGCTCATTTGACAGAGTCGAAATTTGGGACCCAGAGCGCCATCAGCGCATCAGCGACTCTGGCACACAAGAACTAGCCGGCAACGAGTAGAGCGAAAGGGGGCCAAGCAACAAACTTTTCGCAACTGTCACAAGTTGCACGAGTTTCGCTTATCAGCAGTCTCCCGGTTAACAAAATGGATAGCCCCCAACTCCGCCCGCTTTCCATTTCGCTATCCGGGGAGAAATCCCGGAGGCACCGTTAGCCGGGGGGCTGCTGATAAGCGAGATAAGTGGGACATCAAAAAGA